>JAUWZL010000047.1 GCA_030615305.1 Dehalococcoidia bacterium | reverse complement strand
GGCCTCTGTTTGACTTGTCATGGTCCGGGTATGGGGGAGCAGGAGTTCCCCGTTGAGGGACCCAATGACCATACCGGGCGCACAAATGAAGAATGCCTTACCACCGAAGGCTGCCACGTATTGGCAATGGAATAATAGCTGATTAAAAACCGAGCTAATAATTTGGGTTTAGGGGCGCTCGGTGCGCCCCTAAACTTATGGCTTGGGGATTAGAAATATAAAGCGTGTAAATGAGTGAGCCTTTAGACCAGAGCAGAGGTTGGCTAGGCTACCTGGGACAGGGTTGATTTTGTATCTGTGTAACTAATACCAGCTTTACCCTGGTAAGCAGTCAAACGGTTATTTTAAGCCTAGTCGTTCAGGTTACCAATTTGGTGCTATACTATTATGGTGCCTCCAAGACCTCAGCTCAAGGATGAACAGTGATCAGGAAGAGAAGGTTTCTTATTGGTGGGCTTATCATATGCCTTGCTGTAGTATTTCTGGGCTATATGGCTTTCATGAGCGGGGTAACCTATTACTATGAGGTTGGTGAGCTTTTAGACCAGGCAAGCTCAGCCAGTGGCCAGACGGTACGGGTTAGCGGCCAGGTGGCTCCCGATGTGGAGAGAGAGGGGCTTGAGCTACGCTTCACCATTATAGATAATACCGGAAGGGAGGCTAGTTTGCCAGTAGTCTATCAGGGGGTTGTTCCCGACACCTTCAAGGTGGGTAATCAAGTTGTCGTTGAAGGGAAGTACACCGCCAGTGGTATATTTGAGGCCGAAGCTATCCTGACCAAGTGCAGCTCAAGGTATGTGCCGGCAGTAAGATAGCCTTATGGGAAATCGTTTATGGCAGAAATAGGCTACATTGCGCTAGCTCTGGCCTTTGTGGCTTGCATTTACTCAATAATTGCCTTCGTACTTGGTGCCAGGGGTGGGCATCCGAAACTGCTCACCAGTGCCAGAAGGAGCATCCTTGCTGTTTCTGTACTGGTTACTATCTCAGTAGCAGTTCTACTTGCTGCCCTGGTGACTCACAATTTCCAGATAGAGTACGTCGCCTTATACACCAGCAGTGACCTGTCCCTGCCTTACCTGATTAGCGCTTTATGGGCAGGCAATGCTGGTTCGCTGCTTTTTTGGGGCTGGTTGCTCTCCCTTTTTGCCGCCGTGGTGGTGCTTAAAAAGCAGACCCGTAACAAGGACCTGATACCTTATGCTTCGGCTATTATTATGTTTATTCAGGCCTTCTTCCTCATTCTTCTTCTCTTTTTACAAAATCCTTTCTATACTCCCGTTGACCCTCCCTTGGTGGTTGGTCTTAACCCCTTGCTTGAGAACCCGGGGATGATTTTTCACCCGCCAATGCTACTCGGTGGTTATGCTGTCTTTGCCATCCCCTTTGCCTTTGCCATCGCTGCTTTGATTACAAGAAGGCTTGATGATGAATGGATATCGGCTATAAAAAAATGGGCACTTCTGGGCTGGCTCCTGCTAGGAATCGGCAATATAATCGGCGCCTGGTGGGCGTATGTTGAGCTTGGCTGGGGGGGCTACTGGGCCTGGGACCCGGTGGAAAATGCCGGTCTGATGCCCTGGCTAATAGCCACCGCTTTTCTCCACTCTATTATGCTGCAAAGAAGAAAAGGCATGTTTAAGCTCTGGAGCATGGTGCTCATAATTTTTGCCTTTATTCTTACCATATTCGGTACCTTCCTCACCCGGAGCGGTATCCTTGTTTCGGTACACACCTTTGGCGAAACCGCCATGGGGCCCGCCTTTCTGGCTTTCCTTATTATTATCTTTTTAGGCTCACTGGCTCTGCTCCTCTATCGCCGAAGGGACTTGAAGGATGAAGCTGGAATAGGTGCTCTTGTTTCCAGGGAAAATACCTTCCTTCTGAATAACCTGCTGCTGGTTGGTGCTACCTTTGTTATCTTCCTGGGGACGATTTTCCGCTCTGACAAAACTTTCTTTAATCAGGTTGCGGTACCTATCTTTCTGGCTGTTATCCTGCTTCTCGGGATTTGCATCCTTATTGCCTGGCGGCGGCCACCCATCAAAAAGCTGAGGCTTAATCTTCTATGGCCAGCGGTAGTGGCGCTAATTGTGGTAATAGCTCTTGTGATTGCCGGCATAAGGCAGTGGTATGCTCTGGTTGCCTTCTGCTTGTGCGGTTTTGCTGTCTCGGCGGTACTATCCCAGTGGTTTCGGGACGTATTAGCCCGCCACCGGGTGAAGGCAGAAAACTATCTGAAGGCTTTTCTCAGCCTTGTCCGGTCAAATAAAAGTCGCTATGGTGGCTATATTGTCCACATCGCCATCGTGCTCATTGTCATCGGGGTTGTTGGCTCCTCTGTTTATGATGTTGAAACGGAAGCTGTGCTTGCGCCAGGTGAGTCAATGACTATTAATGATTATACCCTTACTTATAATGGTCTTGAGCCCAGTTTTAACCAAGAAAGACTAATTATGGTAGTTCCAGCCAATGTTTCTGTTCATAAGGGGAGCCGCCATATCGGCACCATAAAACCTGAAGTCCAAATCTATTTTCACCCTGACTATACGGAAAAACATAGAGTAACTGAGGTAGCCATCCGCTCTACCCTTGTTGAAGACCTGTATGTCATCCTGGCTGGCTGGGATGAGAACCTTAATGCTGCCTTCAGTGCTAAGGTTAATCCCCTGGTTGCCTGGATCTGGCTTGGGGGAGGCGTTTTCCTCCTCGGAGGACTGCTAGCCTTCTGGCCTGAGCGGCGAAAGTAACTTACTGCCCGGCGAAGATTACCCCTTAGGATTACCCAGCCAGAAGGTGACATTTAGGGCAACATCTGACATAATGGGAGCTGGTCATATTGTGTTGAAGCGGCATATGGAAAGTAGCAACACATAATGAAAGATGCTGGCTCTTCTCCCCAGGCCTGGGCAATTGAAATTAACCGACTTACCAAGTCCTTTGGTAATCACCTTGCTTTGAGGGGCATAGACCTCAAGGTGGGGCGTGGTCAGACCCTGGCTATCTTTGGCCCCAATGGGGCCGGCAAGACCACGCTGATCAAGGTACTGTCTACCATAATGAATCCCTCCTCAGGGGAGGTCCTGGTTGATGGGCTTGACCCCCAAAAAAGTGCCCAGGAGATTCGGCCCCGCATTGGTGTAGTTACTCACCAGACCTTCCTCTACAGCAATCTCACTGCCTACGAGAATCTACAGTTCTACAGCCGTATGTTTGATGTGCCCAATTTTAAGGAGCGGATTCACCAGGTAGTCGCCATGGTAGGCATGACCCCGCGACTTTATGATAGGGTGGGTACCCTTTCCCGAGGCATGCAGCAGAGGCTGTCCATTGCCCGTGCCTTGCTTCATAAACCAGCCATTATGCTGCTGGATGAACCAGAAACGGGGCTAGACCAGCAGGCCGTCTCAATGCTATGGAGGTCGCTCAAAGAAGAGGGGCTAGAACAACGCACCGTCATCTTTACCAGTCATGGCCTTGAGCGAGGGCTTGATGTCTGTGACTACGTGGTGATTTTGGACCAGGGGAAGATTGTTTTTGAGCAACCAAGCAAAGCCTTGGACCTGGCTGGCTTAAGGCGGGCCTATCAGGACAGTACAGAGGCTATAGAATGAGGTTCTGGCGCAAGGCGTTTGTCATTGTCTGGAAGGACATTATCTCCGAAATACGGACCAAGGAGACCATCTCTTCAGTGCTGGTCTTCGCTATCCTAGTGATTGTTATCTTTAATTTTGCCTTTGGTGCCAACCAAGAGACAATGATTTCAGTGGCTCCGGGCATCCTTTGGGTGACCTTCGCCTTTGCCGGTGTTTTGAGCCTCAACCGCTCCTTTATTGTAGAGAAAGAGGAGTACTGCCTTGAAGGCTTGATGGCATGCCCGGTAAGCCGAGAGGTTATCTATGTGGGCAAGATGCTGGGCAGCTTACTCTTTATGCTCTTTATTGAAGCCATAGTCCTACCCATCTTCGCCCTGCTTTTCAATCTAGCGGTTCTCTCTCCCCAGCTGATAACGGTCACATTTTTAACAACTCTGGGCTTTGTTGCCGTTGGCACCTTGTTTTCCGCCCTGGCGGTTAATACTAAGGCACGCGAGCTGGTGCTGCCCATTCTTTTTCTGCCTATAGTTGCCCCAATAATCATCTGTGCTGTTAATGCTTCCGGACTGGCGCTGGCTGGTGAACCCTGGGGCAGTCTGTCCTCCTGGCTTCAGATAATAGTCGCCTTTGACATTATTTTCTTGGTGGCGTCATTTTTGGTCTTTACCTTTGTCATTGAGGAATAAGCTGGTAAACTTAATTAAGGAGGAGCTATGAAGATTAAAGCCCTGCTCGGGGTGAGCGCCCTGCTGATGCTGGCCGCCCTGTATATGGTATTCATCTTCGTCCCCACCGATGCCGAGACGGGTGTCATCCAGAGGATATTCTACTTCCACGTACCTCTGGCCTGGATTGCCTTCCTAGCTTTTCTCGTTGTCTTTATTGCTAGCATTCTGTATCTTTGGAAAAGGAATAATAAATGGGACTTTATCGCCAGTTCCTCGGCTGAGGTGGGCCTGGTTTTCACCACTCTGTTTCTAGTTACCGGCTCAATCTGGGCCAAGCCGATGTGGGGAGTCTGGTGGACCTGGGAACCCCGGCTCACCTCATCACTTGTCCTGTGGCTCATCTATCTAGCCTATTTCATAGTCCGTGCTTACATCGCTGAAGACCAGCGACGTGCCCGGTTTGCTGCTGTAGTGGGCATCATCGGCTTTATTGATGTGCCCATTGTCGCCCTGGCTATTACCCTGTGGCGGACACAACACCCCGGCCCCATCATCTTTGAGGGTGGCCTGTCGCCTGAGATGATGGGGACATTGTTTGTCTGTCTTGCCGCTTTTACCACTCTATATTTCCTTCTTTTGGCACATAGGGTCTCAATGAAGAAAGATGAAGACGAAGTAAAGAGATTAAAGGGATTACTTAGGAGGTAAACAAAAATGGAGAACCTCAGCTATCTGATTGCTGCTTTTGCCGTGATCTGGGCCGGGCTCTTTGCCTATGTTTTTATTCTTGTCCAGAGGCAACGACGGCTCAGGCGTGATATTGACTGGCTGAAAGAGACGCTGGAAAAAGAAACCGAATAGCTTTACTTGGGAGCTCAATAGTAGTAGCGTCTCCGTTTCTTAAAGAGGTAACCGGCACCAAGACCAAAAAGCAGTCCGCCAAGGTGTGCCTCCCAGGCTATAGGCATCAAATCTAACACCGCTAGCAATGTAAGGATAGAAAAGATACCAATGACGGCTATCCAAAGCGGAAGCGGC
>JAUWZL010000050.1 GCA_030615305.1 Dehalococcoidia bacterium | reverse complement strand
TCTCGGTTCTTTGTTTGACCGTGGGCTTGTGGATAAGGTGATAACCTTTATCGCCCCCATTATCATTGGCGGGGAAGAGGCAAAAACAGCCGTTGCTGGCAAAGGCATTGATAAAGTGGTAGACTCATTTAGGTTAGAGCGCGTTACCGTGGAAAGGTTTGGGCAAGATATAATGGTCAGCGGCTATGTCAGGGGCTATTGATGTTTACTGGAATTATAGAGGAGACAGGCACAGTTACTTCAGTACCGGCCAAAAGACTGGTCATTGCCGCCAGCAAGGTTCTTGAAGGCACAGAGCCCGGTGGCAGCATTGCCATTAACGGTGCCTGCCTGACGGTAACCGAATTTGATGCCGGCTCGTTTTCTGTTGACATAATGCTAGAGACACTGAAGCGGACCAACCTTGGTCTGCTTGGCACCGGGGACAAGGTTAATCTGGAAAGACCGCTAACTCTTAATAAGCCTTTAGGTGGACACTTGGTGCAGGGGCACATAGATGCTACCGGCAGGGTAGCCTCGATTGTGCCGGAAGATGGGGCAACTGTTATTAAAATTGAGGCTCCACCTGAAGTGATGCGCTATGTGGTGGCCAAGGGCTTTATAGCTATTGACGGTATTAGTCTAACTGTAGTAGCCAGAGATACCAGCTCATTTGAAGTTTCTATAGTTGATTACACCCTGAAGAACACCAACCTGGGCAATAGGAAGGTGGGCGACCTGGCCAACCTTGAGGTTGATATGATTGCTAAATATGTGGAGCAATTTGACAAGAGCCGTAATCCAAGTATAACCTTTGATTTCTTGAAGGAGCATGGCTTCATAGCCAGTTAATTTGTGAACCAACTCTTGAAGAGGGAGCAGTATGGGATTATCAAGTATTGATGAGGCTATTAAGGACATAAGGTCGGGCAAGTTTGTCATCGTAGTTGATGATGAGGCCAGAGAAAATGAGGGCGACCTGGTTTTAGCCGCCGAAAAGGTAACTCCCGAGGCTATTAACTTTATGGCCCAGCACGCTAGGGGGCTCATTTGCCTGCCCATAACAGGCGAACGACTAGACGAATTAGAGATTCCCCTGATGGTTAACAATAATACCTCAGAATTTTGTACCGCCTTTACCGTGTCCATAGAAGCCAAGCACAGGGTAACCACCGGCATTTCGGCGCAGGATAGGGCAGAGACAATAAAAGCGGTCGTTGACCCGGCAACCAAACCTGAGGATATAGCCCGACCGGGGCATGTCTTCCCACTGCGGGCTAGAGAAGGCGGTGTCCTGGTGAGGGCCGGGCACACTGAGGCTATCATTGATTTAGCCAGGTTGGCTGGTCTTTATCCGGCCGGGGTCATTTGCGAAATCATGAGTGAAGATGGTTCCATGGCCCGATTACCCCAACTGAAGGTAATGTCACAGAAGCATGGCATTAAGATTATCACTACAGCCGACCTTATCGCCTATCGCCGCCGCTATGAAAAACTGGTGCACCGGGTAGCTGAGGCCAAGCTGCCGACAAGATATGGCGAGTTTATTGCCATTGCCTATAAAAGTGACATAGATGCTGATGAACACCTGGCCTTGGTGCTGGGAGATATAGCCACCAGGAAGCCGGTGTTAGCTCGGGTTCACAGCGAATGCCTTACCGGCGATGTCTTTGGCAGTCTTCGCTGTGATTGCGGTGAGCAGGTCATGTTAGCCTTGGAAAGAATTGCCCAGGAGGGGAGAGGTGTTTTACTCTATATGAGGCAGGAAGGGAGAGGTATCGGTTTCCATAAAAAGATTTGTGCCTACGCCCTTCAGGATGAGGGTTTGGATACTGTAGAGGCTAACCTTTCTTTAGGCTTCGAACCAGATCTGCGTGACTATGGTATAGGCGCCCAGATACTGGTTGACCTAGGTCTAAACAAGGTTCGACTGCTTACCAACAACCCGAAAAAGGTGATTGGCCTGGAAGGCTACGGTCTTAAAGTAGTGGAGACAGTGCCCATTATTGTGCCACCCAACCCGTATAACCGCCGTTACCTAGAGACAAAACAGAAAAAACTGGGACACTTTCTAAAAATAACGGAAACAACTGACAGTTAGGCCATGTCCTTCAAAAAGTCTTCTCTTCCTCCCTTGAAGGGTAGTGCATAAATTAAGGGAACTTACACTAAGGAGGCGCAAATGAATAAGTCTTATGAGGGTATGCTGCTGGGCAAGGGGCTGAAGTTTGGGCTGGTTATTTCCCGTTTCAACGAGTTTATAACCAAGAAACTACTTGAAGGGGCACAGGATGCCCTGCTTCGCCACGGTGTCAATGACGAGGATGTGGATATTGCCTGGACACCGGGCTCATTTGAAATTCCACTGATAGCTCTGAAGCTGGCTCAGACTAAGCGGTATGACGCTATTATCTGCCTCGGTGCTGTAATACGCGGTGGCACCCCTCATTTTGAGTATGTTGCTACCGAACTAAGCAAGGGTATCGCCAGAGTGTCCCTAGAGACCGGGCTGCCAGTTACCCACGGCGTAATTACCGCCGATACCCTGGAGCAGGCCGTTGAGCGGGCAGGAACCAAAATGGGCAACAAGGGCTTTGATGCTGCCGTCAATGCCATTGAAATGGCTAACCTTTTGAAGAGCTTGGAATAGCGGCGACACTTTAGTCAGTAACTTTGTAGACTTTATCGCCTCTTCTTACCCGGTCATTGACCTTGATGCCGACAGAATCACCTGCTTTGGCCTCGGTGACATCAACGTTGTTGATCTGCATTGAGTCAACAGTAAGCTCCAGGTCGGTTGTGTGACCGGCAATATGGATATTGTCACCAAGCTTTAGCTCTGCCGTCAATTCAATGCCGGCAACAATAGGTCGGGCAAAAAAGTCAGATACTTTGCCGATTTCTACTTCCGGCATCTGGCTGCCTCCTTCTCACCTGATTTTTGACTAGTATACGCCATAGTTTCAACCAAATCAACAGTTTTAACAAGGAATTTGGCTACCACGGAAGAATTAAAGAAAGGTGAGGTTTCACCTTTCTTGCCTTAACTTAAATCTTTGACATACTTCTCTTTCTCCCATATAATAAATCTAATTTAGCTATCAGAGAGGGTGACCTTGGCCAAAAACAGACCTGGCGTCAAGGGACAGGAACAGATACTCAATATTGAAAATGTCAAACAGCGTCTGGATATGTTAGACCAACGTTTGGATAATATTGACTCGATGGTTTCCGCCGTTATTGAACGGGTCATGAACCAGCCCATCTCTATTGGTATAACCTGCCCCCACTGTGGTAAGAATATAGAGATTGCCCTTATAGGTAACAGGAAACCTCGGGTATAGCTTTGGATTTGATGAGCCCCTGGAGAAATCAAGAAGCTTTTATACGGTAACATATTTTAGCAGGTGGATAGTAATAGAGGACAAGCATGGAAATAGTAGCCGCAATCAATAGAACCAAATATGATATCTTCCGCTGGAGGTATCAACTTAGCATACCCTGGAAGCTAGTCCTGGCACTGGGCATAGCCGGTCTCACTGGTCTTCTGGCTCAGGTCAGGCTTCCAATTATATGGAGCCCGGTACCGGTCACCGGGCAGACCTTTGCCGTGCTTCTCGCCGGTGTTCTTCTGGGAAGGTGGTGGGGTGGGGTCAGCATTACCATTTATGCCGGGCTTGGTTTTGCTGGACTTCCCTGGTTTAGTGGCTGGTCTAGCGGGCTGGGAGCCACCGGGGGATATATAATTGGTTTTATACTGGCGGCTCTCTTCCTGGGCTACTTTACCGATAAGTATATCAGGGCACGAGGCTTCTTAAGCATGCTGGGGTTAATGCTCCTAGCAAACTTTGTCCTGATTTATATCCCAGGACTTATATGGCTTGGGTTGTGGCTCAACACGGTCAGCGGCACACCAGCCACTGTTGCCACCGTTGTTACCATGGGGGCTATTCCCTTTATAGCCGGTGATATAATCAAGGCTATCCTGGCGGCAGCCACAGCCAAGGGTATTACCCCCAAATCAGCCTACAATGTGTAGTTAGGCCAGGATAAATGGGCCAGGTAGCCCCATCATCGCCTATTGACTATCCTGGAGATGCCTATTAAAATTATGGTGTTACGGGCGGTTAGCTCAGTTGGTTAGAGCGCTGCGTTGACATCGCAGAGGTCACTGGTTCAAATCCAGTATCGCCCACCACTGGAATGTCTTACATAATGACGCCCTACCTAAAGGAACTGGTAGAAGCCTTGCTATTTCAGTCAAACCCCCCATTCAGCCCTCGTATCATTGTGATATTATAGACAGATGCAAGATATAGCTGATATTACCATTATTGGCGCCGGGGTAGTCGGCCTGGCGGTAGCGGCCCAGGTAGCCAGCAAAGATAGGCAGGTTTATGTGCTGGAGAGAAATGAAACCTTTGGCCAGGAGATAAGCAGCCGGCACAGCGGGGTTATTCACTCCGGCATCTACTACCCTAAGGGTACACTAAAGGCGAAATTGTGCGTTGCTGGCAATCAGGCTCTTTACCAACTGTGCCCAAGAAATGGTATAGGTTATAGAAGGCTGGGCAAATTAATAGTGGCCACCAGCGATGAAGAGGCTGGAGAACTGGAAACATTGCTGGAGAGGGGAAATAGTAATGGCGCCCAGGGCTTAAGAATACTGTCAAGACAGGAAATGAAGGAGTTGGAACCAAACGTAGAAGGGGTAGCTGCTATTTTGTCCCCTTCAACCGGGATTATTGATTCATATGCATTAATGAAGTACTTTATTTCCCAAGCAAGTTGTGAAGGAGCCCAGATAGCTTACCTGACAGAAGTAGTCGGGATAGAAAAGGTGGCTGATGGGTACCAGGTTACGGTAAAAGATAGCGAAGGAGAATTTCCCTTTATCACCAGGGTGCTCGTTAATTGCGCCGGCCTTTACAGTGATAAAGTAGCCGAGCTGGCTGGAATAGATATAACCAGTGCCGGCTATAAGTTGCACTACTGCAGGGGTGAATACTTCAGCGTAGGCA
>JAUWZL010000062.1 GCA_030615305.1 Dehalococcoidia bacterium | reverse complement strand
GATGGGCACAGATGTAGGCGCAGACCGAAGAGAAGGGAATCTTCTCACGGACTACGGCTACTGCCTCGGCCGGCTTCCCCTGGGCGATAAAGCGTATGTATCGGGCGGCATCCACGTGAGCCGGGCAGGCCTGGGTACATGGTGCCGGAATTAATCCCCTTTTCCCCTTCTCAGAGGTTGTAATATCAATGCAGCCATGGGGGCAGCTACGGGCGCAGGTATAGCAGCCGATGCACTTTTCCTGGGACCAGCCAAGTATATTGCCCCTTATTCGCCGGGAAACGGTTAGTTTCTCCTCTGGGTATTGCGTGGTAACTGGCTTTCTAAGCAGGTGCTTAAAGGTTAGAGCCATGCCTTTAGCGATGCCATTACCATACCGCTCAAACCTCAATCCTTCTCCCTCCTAGTTTGAAAAACTTTGACCAGAAAAGCACTAGAGTTGCCACCATAGCTAAATTCAGAAGCACTACAGGCCAGACTGAGGCCTCAGGCCAGAACACTATCTGGATGCTGGTGATAAGCAGATTAATTAGAGCCAGGGGCAGCAGGAACTTCCAGGCAAATGACATTACCTGGTCTATCCTCAGTCGCGGTATAGTGCTTCGTATCCAGACAATCAGGAAGAAGACAGCAAACAACTTTATCAGAAACCAGAGTAAGGGTGGCAGCAACGGCCCCCTCCAGCCGCCAAGGAAGATGGTGGCGATTATGGCTGACATAGCTACTGCTTCGGCGTATTCCGTCAGGAAAAGCGTGGCAAATTTCGTCCCCGAGTATTCAATATTGAAGCCGGCCACAATCTCAGAATCAGCTTCCACCAGGTCAAACGGGGTACGATTAATCTCAGCCAGAGCTGCAACAAAGAAGATGAAAAAGCCCAGTGGCTGGAGTACGATATAGGGGACATTCTGTGCCTCAACTATCTCGGTCAGTGACAGAGAACCGGTAATCATGACTATAGCCGCAATAGACAGCACCAGCGGAATTTCATAGCTGACCAGCTGGGCCACGTCCCGCATTGCCCCGATAAGGGAGTATTTATTATTAGAAGACCAGCCAGCCATAAACACTCCTATTGAAACCACAGAGCTAATGGCTACTATGTAAAGGATGCCGATATTTAGGTCAGCCAACAGTGCCCCGCTTTGAAACGGGACCACGGCAAAAATCATTAGTACCGGGGTAAAGGCAACCACAGGCGCCAGCCAGAAAACCAGCTTATCGGCTTTGCCCGGCACCAGGTCTTCTTTGGTCAGTATCTTAATGACGTCGGCAATTGGCTGGAGAAGACCAAATGGCCCGGCACGGTTAGGGCCCAGGCGCACCTGAAAGCGACCTATCAACCGGCGCTCAAGCCAGATAAAGACTATGACTGTGGCCAGGACAAAGACAATTATAATAACGGCGAAGACCAACCAGTGAAGCCAGAAGCCTCCCGGCCAGTCAGGGGGTAACGCGGCTAAGCCAGTCTCTGAATTAAGACTTGGTTCAATCGCTATCACTATCTATCTACCTCGCCCAGGCAAATATCAATACTGCCGAAGGTAACTATAGCATCAGCCAGTTTCCAGCCAATAATCATCTCGCGGATAGCGGTCAGGTTTATCAGGGACGGTGCCCTGATATGAAAGCGGTAGGGCTCCTCCGAATTATCTGATACCAGGTAAAAACCAAGCTCACCCTTGGGGGCTTCAATGTGGGCATAGGCCTCACCAACTGGCGGTCTTAGCCGCAGGGGCACCTTGTTTAATACCTTGCCCTGAGGCAGCTGCTCCATAGCCTGCTTGATAATTCGTACACACTGGCGCATCTCTTCTATTCTTACCCGGTAGCGGTCGTAGCAGTCACCAGCACTACCGGTGGGGATGTCAAATTCAAAGCGGTCATAAACAGAGTAAGGGTCGGCTTTACGAATATCCCACTTAACCCCGCTGGCACGAAGCACAGGGCCACTAGCTGAAATATTTATTGCCAGCTTCTTGGGCAGGATGCCAACACCCTTGGTCCGGGCCAGCAATATCTCGTTTTCAGCCAGAAGCTGGTCATACTCGTCAATAAAACCGGGCATCCGGTTGGCAAACTTTTCCAGAGCAGGCAGAAACTCATCAGGAATGTCGTGGCTTACACCGCCAAAACGCATGTAATTGTAGAGAAGCCTCTGGCCACTGACCATCTCAAACAGGTCTACAATCTTCTCTCTTTCGCGGAACATATACATGAAGGGAGTAAAAAAGGTTCCCAAATCGTTAGCCAGGGAACCGACAGCCAGCAGATGGCTGGCAATGCGTTGCAGTTCGGCCATAATAACCCGCAGGTATTCAGCTCGCTCCGGCACCTGTATGCCGGCCAGTTTCTCAACCGCCATAACATAAGGCAGATTGTTGCTCATGGAGGCTACGTAATCCAGCCTATCAGTAAGGGGTATATCCTGTTTATAGGTGCGGGTCTCAGCCAGCTTTTCAATGCCTCGGTGAAGATAGCCAAAAACCGGCTCAATATCTATAATGACCTCACCATCAAGGGTAGCCCTCATCCGAAACACCCCGTGTGTGCTGGGGTGCAGAGGGCCTAGATTAATAACAAAAGGCTCTGTTTTAAGTGCCATAATTGTAATCCTTACGCAGCGGATGCCCGTCAAAACCTTCCCAGAGAAATATTCTCTTCAGGTTGGGATGACCGTCAAAACTGATTCCCATGAGGTCAAAAATCTCACGTTCCTGAAAATCGGCCCCTCGCCACAGGCTGACTAGCGAAGGGACTACCGGCTCATCTCGCTGGTAGCACCGTGTCTTGATTAGCAGACTGTGGTTATGCTTTAGTGATACCAGGTGATAAACCAGCTCAAAGTATTCCCTGTAATCAACGCCGGTAATACAGCTGAGATAGTCAAAGTTAAGTCCGGGAGTGGTCTTAAGGAAGGAGGCTATGTCTAATAGGGATTCGCTCTTGACTACCAGGCTGTCCCGGCTTACCTCAACAATGCCTTCGGCAAATTGCTCTTTTAATTTATCCGCTATTTCACTGCCGGAAAGAGCTATCGTCATTACTTGACCTCAGTAGCGATACTTCTCCTAGTTATCTTTTTACGCAGCATCTCTATCCCATAGAGCAGGGCTTCAGGGCGTGGTGGGCAGCCGGGCACATAGACATCAACCGGTACTATGCGGTTATAGCCGGGCACAACCGAGTAAGAACCCTTAAATATACCGCCGCTAATACCACATGCCCCCATGGCTATCACCCATTTCGGCTCGGCCATCTGGTCATAGACCCGCTTCACCTGGGGCGCCATCTTCCAGGTCAGAGTGCCGGCGGTGATCATCAGGTCTGCCTGGCGTGGCGAGGCACGGATGATTTCCATACCAAACCGGGAGATATCAAAGCGGGGAGAGGAAGTACTTATCAGTTCAAAAGCGCAGCAGGCGGGAAAACAGATTAACGGCCAGAGAGAAGCTCGCCGTGACCAGTTAAGGACGGCATCCACCGTGGTAACCAGTATGTTCTGGCGCAGCTCTTTTAGAAGCCACTCGTCCGGGTCGGCAATAGGCGTCTGGCTATTTGCCTTCAGCCTCTCTATTACATCGCCCTCGTGCTGGTCAAGTTCTGTATCGGAGTAAATGTATCTTCTAGTTACTTCCATTCCAGGGCCTTCTTCCGCCAGGCATATATATAGCCGACAACAATAATGAAGATAAAGATAAGGGCAGCGAAAAAGCCGAATACCCCCAGTTGCCTGAGCTCAACTGCCCAGGGGTATAGAAAAACAACCATGACATCAAGAGCAATGAGCAGGAGAGCATAAAAATAGTAGCGGAAATTAAACTGCACCCATGACCGGCCTATGGTCTCCATACCACATTCAAAGGGGGAAGCCTTAACCGGGTTAGGCTTCTTGGGTACCACCTTAAATAACCTGAGAATTACGGGAAGCAGAATCAAAAAAGAAGCGAACAGCAGGGCAAACAAAAGAAAGAGCGCAATATAACCATAGTTTTCCATCAATTACTTGCTCCTAAGCCGAGTAATTCGGTTAAAAATAAAAAGTAAATCAGTATATCACTTTTTGCTTTTTTAAAACAAGCAGACTAACGGGGTGTATTGACAAAGGG
>JAUWZL010000005.1 GCA_030615305.1 Dehalococcoidia bacterium | reverse complement strand
ACTAGAGATATAATTGAAGATAAAAACCCATTTGAGCTTACCCAGTTTGCCCAGCCTGAGCCTGTAGGCGGCTTAGACATGATTCTGGCGGTGGCGGAAGTACCCGCCGGTAAGTACACCCAGATCCGCATGAACATAGAGTGGGTTAAACTGACTTACACTTACCTAGAGGATGGCGAACCGAAGGTGGCTGCTGATGTCGTGGCTAAACTCCCCAGCGATAACCTAAAGTTTGTCCGCCCATTTGATGTGGTTGCGGGGGAAACTACCACTCTCCTGCTAGACTTTATCGCTGATAAGTCAGTTGTGATTACCGGAGCTGGCAAGGTTATCTTCAAGCCGGTGGTCAAGCTAGAAATCCAGCAGGGGGGCAAACCACAGGAGCTTACTGTTGAAGGTACCATCAGCGCCGTTGATACCGAAGCATCTACCATATCTATCATTCCTGGCGGTGAAACTGAAGCTATAGTCCTTGATGTAAACCCCCAGACCGAAATTACCCTGGATGGTGAGCCGGCTACCCTTGGAGACCTTGATGGACTGGGAGAAGGAAATGGCGTTACTGCCTACTATTATCTTAATAACCTGAAGGCAACCCAGATTGATGCCCTGTCACCGCCGGCGCCGGGGTAACCACGAGGACCAAGAAAGTCATTCATATTATGGCAGAGACATAAACCAGCAGCAGGAGTTATAATCTGCCTAACTTGGCCTAAGCTACTTACCGCTTGGTGTACTGCGGTGCCTTGCGGGCGCGCTTTAGGCCAGGTTTCTTTCTTTCTTTAATCCGGGGGTCACGGGTAAGTAGCCCGTCCTGGCGCAGCAGGGGCTTAAGCTTCTCATTTGCCTTCAGCAGGGCCCGGGCGATACCATGAGAAATGGCACGGCACTGCCCAGATATACCACCACCGGCAACCTTAACCACAGCGTCATACTTGCCCACAGTTTCGGTCACCACAAGTGGTTTCATGATGGTTTGGCGGTGCTCAAGACGGTTGAACCGCTCTTCAAAGGGTATGCCATTTACTATAACAGTGCCATTACCCGGCAGCAGTCTTACCTGAGCCACCGCTGTCTTTCTTTTACCTGTGCCATGAAAATAAGCTTTCTTTACCAAAGCAGACCTCTCCAATTTTAGGTAGATTTAGCCGCCTTTGTCTGCGCTAGGTGGGGATGAGAATCACCGGTATAGACTTTGAGCTTCTTTAGCATGCTTTTTCCCAGCCGATTCTTGGGCAGCATACCTTTTACGGCATGCTCAATCACCCAGTCAGGCCTTGTCTTGAGCACCTCCTCTAAACTGACGCTTTTAAGCCCGCCGGGATATCCAGAATGCCGGTAATAGAGCTTCTGTTGCGCCTTATTACCGCTAACGCGAACCTTATCAGCATTGACGACAACAACAAAATCACCCGTATCCAGATGACGGCTGAATATTGGCTTGTGCTTGCCCATAAGCAAACGGGCAACTTCAGTGGCTAGGTGGCCTAAAACCTTATCACTGGCATCAATAACGTGCCAGTCATGCCTAATCTCAGAAGCCTTAACACTATAGGTTTTCACTGCTTTTCTTCCTCAAAAGGGTGCCCGTAATTTACCTTTGTGAGGCACAACCCACGGGCAGGGGCTGCTGGCCCGGCCAGGCCGGGTTTCTTCGCCTCCATTATACTATGAAACTCACCAGCCGTCATCCTGCCCAGGCCAACCCTGATGAGAGCACCAACTGTATTGCGCACCTGATGAGGTAGGAAGGAGTTGGCTACCATATTAAAGACAACCAGTTCTCCATCTCTCTCCACCCTGGCTTGGTAAACTCTCCGCCGGGTACTCTTTATCTCCACCCCTATCCTTGAGGCAAATGAGGCAAAGTCGTGCTCACCAACGAGTGCCTGACAGACAAGATTCATGGCTTCAATATCTAACTCCTTAGTGACGAGATAGGAAAAGCTTTCCCTGATTGGAGACCGGGTCGGTCTGTTCAGTATATAGTAGTCATATTCACGGCTGAGAGCATGGCGCCGGACGTTGAAGGAATTGTCGACCCGATAAGCCGCCTTAACGGCAATATCCTCGGGTAGATAGTAGTTCAAGCCATTAATAAATGTCTGCGGTGTTAGTGGTGACCTAGTTCTGAAAGTGACCACCTGCCCCCGGGCATGAACCCCGGTATCAGTTCGGCTGGCGGCAACTATCCTAGCCCTGTCACCGGTAAGCCTTTCCAGTGCTTTCTCCAGCTTGCCCTGAATGGTGGGCTGACTTGCCTGGAGCTGAAAACCATGGTAGCCGCTGCCGTTATATTCCACGGTCAGGCAGATCTTGGTGGTCTTTTTTGTTAAACCAGCTCCTTTAGGGTATTTATCTGGAGTTGGCATTACGTCGCTTAAAGCCTCCTTGGTCTCTGTACCTACAGCAGGAAATACCATCATGCCACCAACTCAAGCTGAACCATATTTGCCCTATCCCCCAATCTGGGCCCTAGTTTAGTAATGCGGGTATAGCCACCGGGACGCTCGGCAAACCTTGGGGCAAGGTCATCAAATACCTTATCAACCACCTTTTCATCGTAAATGAAGGCTAGCACCTGCCGTCGGGCGCTGAGGCCACCCTTCTTACCCAGTGAAATCATCTTTTCCGCCAGAGAGCGCACTTCCTTGGCCTTGGCCTCAGTCACTATAATCTTCTCATAATCGAAAAGGTCAGTCACCAGGTTACGAAACATGGCTCTCCTGTGGCCTGAAGACCGGCCTAATCTTCTACCGGCTAACTTGTGCCTCATATTTTGTCCTCAATTAACTAAAAAGTAAGGAGCCCTCTATAGCTTGCCAATCTGCCTCAGCTGGTTAAACCAGGCTCCTTTGAGGGCTTCCTCCTCGATTTCTTTACCGGCTGTATCTCGGGCTCCTCCACGACGGGCGAAAGAGACAAGCCTAATGCCTTAAGCCGTTCATCTATTTCTTGTCTGGATTTCTGCCCGAAGTTCCGTAGAGACATTAGTTCCTTCTCTCCGGTGCTGATGAGTTCGCCGATAGTATTGATGCCGCTGCGTCTTAGGCAATTCATAGCCCGCACTGATAGGTCTAGCTGCTCCACCGGCATGTTGTATAAATCCTCGGGGATAGATTCGCGCAGCGCTTTTTTCTCCTCGTCTATCTTGGAAACCCGGCCATAATCAACAAATGGTGTTAATTGCTCCGTTAGAATAGCCGCACTTTTGCTAATAGCATCTGCCGGCGCTATAGTGCCATCCGTCCATACTTC
This sequence comes from Dehalococcoidia bacterium, assembly GCA_030615305.1. The sequence continues at coordinate 10,773 of JAUWZL010000005.1, read as the reverse complement.
TAGGTATAGCCGCTCATGGCTGGTTTCCCGGCCGACGTGTATTGGCTCAGTGGTAAAGTTGACCTTGCGCACCGGGGTGAAGATAGCATCCACTGGAATTGTTCCTGCTGGCAGGTTGTCACCAGACTCGGCGGGCCGGTAGCCTGTGCCCAGCTCAGCATCCAGCTCTACATAAAGTTTGGCCTTAGGCGAATCCAAGGTTGCCAGATAAAGCTCAGGGTTGGCAATTTCAAAGTCAGTTGACGGCTGAATATCAGCGGCGTGGACTTCTCCCCTGCCTTCCTTCTCCAAGGTCAATTTACCTGGTTGACCGGAAAGGGGTCTTAGATTCAGTGCTTTAACGTTGAGCAAGAACTCCAAGACATCCTCTTTTACATGGGGGATGGGGGAGAATTCGTGTTGAATGCCCTCAATCCGAACTTGGGTCACTGAAGCCCCGGGAAGATAGCCAAGCAGAACTCGCCTCATGGAATTGCCCAGGGTAGTACCAAACCCCTTTTCTAGGGGCTCGGTTAAAAAGCGCCCATATTTATCGCTGCTCTCAAGGCACTCGAGCTTAGGTATGGCTAAGAAAGACAAAGGCTACCTCCTTATCAACCAGCTATCGTGAGTAGTACTCAACAACAGCGGCGACATCAAGTTTGGTTTCAACATCGTCTGAAGTAGGTAAAGATAAAACCTGGCCAATCAGTTTCTGCTTGTCCAGGCTTAACCAGCTTGGAACCAACCTGCCCTCAATGCTCGGAACAAGCTGTTTATAATACTCACTTTTAGTGCTTCTCTCACGCCAGCCGATGGTGTCGCCTTCTTTGACCAGGCAAGAGGGTATATCGGTCTTGCGTCCGTTGAGCAAAATATGCCCGTGCTGAACTAGCTGGCGTGCCTGGGCTCGGGAGTCAGCAAAACCTAAGCGATATACTACATTATCAAGCCGCCTTTCCAGAAGGACCAGCAGATTTTCCCCGGTGATGCCTGGCAGTCTTGCTGCTTCAGCAAAAAATCGCCGGAATTGTCTCTCCAGGATGCCGTAGCTATAGCGTACTTTTTGCTTTTCCCGAAGCTGTAGGCCGCGGTCAGAAATACGGCGGCGGCGCCGACCTAACTGTGGTCCGGGTGGTTTCGGCCGCTTATCTAGTGTACACTTAGTGATACACTTACCACCCTTGAGCATTAACTTATCACCACTGCGGCGGCATAGCCGGCAAACTGCTTCTATATACCTTGCCATCTTCCTCTATAATCGTCTCCTTTTAGGTGGGCGACAACCGTTGTGTGGCACGGGTGTCACGTCTCTGATGCTGGTGATGTGAAGGCCGGAACTCTGAAGGGAACGAATGGCAGCCTCGCGCCCACTACCCGGCCCTTTAACATAAACCTCTACCTGTCTAAGTCCATGCTCCATTGCTTTGCGGGCGGCGTTATTGCCTGCCAGCTGAGCGGCATAGGGAGTGCCTTTGCGCGAACCCTTAAATCCAGCCGTCCCCGAGCTTGACCAGGCAATGACATTGCCCTCGGGGTCGGTAAGGGTGACTATCGTATTGTTAAAGGTAGCCTGTATATAGGCTCTCCCCGCTGGAATAGATTTGCGCTCACGCTTCTTCGCTTTAGCCCGTTTCTTCTGTGGCATTTATCTCTCCCGTTTCTTACTTCTTAGCCATACCGCGCCTCTGCCCCCTGCCAGCTACCGTCTTACGGGCACCGCGCTTGGTACGGGCATTGGTTCTGGTTCGTTGTCCTTTAACCGGCAGGTTATGGCGGTGCCGTAGACCACGGTAACTACCAACGTCAATGAGGCGCTTGATGTTCAGGTTAACCTCTTTTCTGAGCCCACCCTCAACCTTATGTTCTCGGTCAATGAGCTCACGAATACGGTTAACCTCGTCTTCAGTCAGTTCGCTCACCTTGGTATCAGGTTTAATCCCGGTCTGCTCCAGTATCCTCTGGCTCAGGGTAGAGCCAATGCCATAGATGTACTGTAGTGAGACCCAGACCTGCTTTTCCTTGGGTATATCTACTCCGGCGATGCGTGCCATTTCCTCCTCCTAAAAGGCATAGCTAGCCCTGCCTCTGCTTGTGCTTTGGATTAGGGCAAATATTCCTGACCACCCCTCGCCGCTTCACTATCTTGCATTTGGCGCATATAACCTTAACTGATGCTCTAACCTTCATTATAATCCCTTTAATCCACCTTTAGCCAACTAAAGTCTCTATTTAAACCGGTAGGTAATCCGGCCGCGACTAAGGTCATAGGGTGATAGCTCTAACAGTACTTTGTCACCAGGTAAGACCCTGATGTAATGCACCCTTATTTTACCTGAGACATGGGCCAGCACCATATGCCCGTTGGGTAACTCAACACGGAAGGTAGCGTTGGGCAAAGCCTCAACTACCGTCCCCTCAACCTCAATTGCCTCCTTCTTAACCATAAAACTCTTCTTTATAAAGTAGTCAGCACCTCTGGCTCGCCATTTGTTATGGCAATGGTGTGTTCAAAGTGTGCCGAAAGGCTGCCGTCAGCAGTAAGCACCACCCAGCGGTCACGACCAAGCCGGGTACGCCAGTCACCGGCATTTAGCATGGGTTCCAGGGCAAGGGTCATGCCTGTCTTAAGCTCTGGCCCATCACCCGGCTGGCCAAAATTTGGTATTTTGGGCTCCTCATGCATCTGCCGACCAATGCCGTGCCCGGTATATTCACGTACCACTGAATAGCCCCTTGACTCGGCATAATCCTGTATAGCTGCCGAGATATCTCCCAGTCTTGCCCCAGGATAGGCAGCAGCGATACCAGCCTCAAGAGCGCCTTGGGCGGCTTTCACAAGCCTCTCAGCTTGTGGACTGATTTTGCCTACAGCTACCGTTATGGCGGCATCGCTCTGAAAACCATCTAATATTGCCCCCAGGTCAAGGGAGACAATATCACCCTCATTGATAGCCCGCTCTCCGGGGATGCCATGTACTATCTCATCATTTACTGAGACGCAGAGGCTGGCTGGGAATCCCCGGTAGCCTTTAAAAGAGGGCTTGGCTCCCAGCTTGGCCAGTTCACCAGCGGCAATTATATCCAGTTCCTTTGTCTTCATAACCGGTTTAAGTTTTGCCTTAAGCACCTCCAGTACAATAGCCACAATCCGGCCAGCTTGCCGCATACGGGCAAGCTCGCGTTCAGACTTAATGATGATGCTCATCGGGCAATAAACTCATGCTCCCGGAGGGCACTAATTATTCTGCTGGTCACATTATCTACGCTGACCCCGCCATCTATCTCCAGCAGCTTACCCTGCTGCTTATAGTATTCAATGAGGGGTGCCGTCTCGGTAAAATAGACCTTGAGCCGCTTTTTAACCGTTTCGGCTCTGTCATCGGGGCGCTGATAAAGCTCGCCACCACACAGGTCGCATTTATTCCAGACCTTGGGTGGGGAACCCCGGCTGTGGTAGGGTGTCTGGCAATTACGACATAGCCAGCGTCTGCTTAAGCGTTTGATAAGCTCCTCATCAGGTACCTTGATATACAACGCCCAATCTATAGCCTTATTCTGCTGTTTAAGAGCCTCGTCCAGCGCCTTAGTCTGCCCAAGATTCCTGGGAAAGCCATCTAGGATAACCCCAGCCTGGCAATCAGGGGCTGAGATTCTCCCCAGAATCATCCGTATCGTTATCTCATCGGGTACCAACATCCCTTTGTCAATATAAGCCTTAACCTTAGAGCTCAGCTCATCTCCTTGCTCCACAGCCTGCCGAAACAGGTCGCCGGAGGCAATGTGTACCAGATTCAGCTCTTGGGCGACACTGGCCGCTTGTGTGCCTTTACCCGCCCCGGGGGCTCCCAGGAAAATAATATACACTTTTTACTCCTATTTCAAGCGGCTAAAAATTGTGCTCGCTTTGTCCTCTATTTATTTGATAAAACCCTCATAGCGCCGCATGACTAGCTGCGCTTCCATCTGCTTCATGGTGTCCAGTACAACGCCAACCACGATAAGCATACCGAAGCTGGATAACTGGACCATCTGAACATCGGTAATTTCGCGGGCTATAAATGGTATTATGGCCACAAAGGCTAAGAAAAGGGCCCCTCCCCAGGTAATACGGTTGATAACACCATTTAGGTAACCGGCCGTCTGTTTGCCGGGTCTAATTCCTGGAATAAAACCCCCCTGCCGTTGCAGTACGCCGGGTAAATCCTGCTGGGCAAAAATCACCTTGGTGTAGAAGAAGGCGAAGGAAACTACCATCAAGAAGAATATCACCCAGTAGACAAGCCCCAGAGGCAGTGCTGTATTGGGGTTAAATATACTCTGGATGTGATTGGCAAAGTTAGGATCCATGTCTACTGGATTGGCAAAGTAACTGGCAACGATACCCGGGAAGATGACCAGCGCCATAGCGAAGATAAGGGGTATCATGCCAGCGGTGTTGACCCGGAGCGGGATATGGGTTGAGCCCGATTGTCGGTACATGCGGCCGCTGCGAAAGACACTCTTTGCGTATTGAACCGGAATGCGACGGTGGGCTTCAGTAAAGATGACTATCAGCACGGTGGTAGCCAAGCCGATAATGATAAAAACAGCCAAACCCCCGAGTTGGCCCTGCTCCCCGGCCAAAAAGCCCCGACCAACCATTTCAGGTAGGCCGGCCACGATGCCGGCAAAGATTATTATAGATATACCGTTACCAATGCCATACTGGGTAATCTGCTCACCTAGCCAGACAAGGAACATGGTGCCGGCTATCATGGCTAAAATTATAGCCGCTGTTGATAGAGCATCGGCACTGGCAACAGCCCCCTCGCGCTGAAGAAGGGCCAGCTGTCCATAACCGGCCAACCCGGCCAGAGGCACCACTAGCCAGTGGGTAATCATATTAATCCTGTTCCTGCCGGCCTCCCCCTCTTGTGCCAGGGCCTGGAGCCGCGGGATAACGGGTGTCATAAGCGTCATAATAATGCTAGCCGTGATATAAGGATAAACGCCCATGGCGGCTACGCTGAAGTTTCTCATAGCACCGCCACTGAACATGTCAAACATGCCCAGCAGAGCGTTACGGTCAAAGAGGTCCTGAAGGGCATCAGGGTTCACCCCGGGAAGAGGTACATGAGCCACCAGGCGGAAAACCACCAGAATACCGAAGGTAATGAGGATGCGACGCCTTAAGTCAGGCAGACTGAAGGCATCAATCATCGCCTGCAGCAGCCGTGGCCTAGGCATGGCTAACCTCCTCTGCTTTTCCACCGGCGGCCTCTATCTTAGCCTTTGCCGCCGCCGAGAATTTGTTTGCCCTGACCACCAGGGGGTGGTTAATATCTCCATCAGCCAGAATCTTGATGGGCCGCTTTAGTGATTTAATCACCCCAGTAGCCACTAATTTTTCCGGAGTTACTTCGCTGCCAGCCTCAAACATATTAAGCGTGCCCAGTTTGACAATGCTATACTCCGTCCTGAAGATGTTGACAAAGCCTCGCTTGCGCGGCAGACGCTTGATTAGTGGTAGCTGTCCGCCTTCAAAGCCGGGCCTCATCCTATAGCCAGAACGAGACTTCTGTCCCTTACTGCCCCTGCCTGAATAGGTGCCATGGCCGCTGCCATCTCCGCGGCCTACCCGCTTGGCATCTCTCCTGGAGCCAGGTGCTGGGGATAGTTCATCCTGCCTCACTCGCCTATCGCCTCCACTTTGACTAGATGCCTCACCTTAGTAATCATACCCCGAATTGGGCCCGAATCATCATGGACAATACTCTGGTTTAGTCTCCTGAAACCAAGAGCTTTCAGGGTCCTCCTTTGGTCATCAGCATAACCAATGCTGCTTTTAACCCAGGTTATACGAAGCTTAGGCCTCAATGACTGCCTCCTGCTCCTTTTGGACTCCTTTACGCTTAGCCAACTCTGCTTTTGGGTCTTTAAGTTGGCTAAGGGCAAGAATTGTTGCCTTGGCTACATTAACACGGTTAGAGCTGCCCAATGATTTGGTAAGAATATCCTTAATTCCAGCAGCTTCAACTACGGCTCGGACACTGCCACCGGCAATGATGCCGGTACCTGGTGATGCTGGCTTCAGCAGCACCTTGGCGGCTCCAAACCTGACCATAATTTCATAAGGAATGGTATTGCCGGCTAGTTGCACCCTAATTAAGTTTTTCTTGGCGACAGCACCGGCTTTGTTGATTGCCTCGGGTACCTCATTGGACTTGCCAACACCAATGCCAACATGCCCATTGCTGTCGCCAGTTACCACCAAAGCGCTGAAATGAAGGCGCCTGCCCCCTTTAACTACTTTGGAGACCCGGTTGAGATAGACCAACTTGTCATTTAGTACCAGCTCTGTTGGGTCTATCTTACTTTTTACCAGCTTCTTGGCCACTTAAGAACCTTCCCCTTAGAATTTTAGACCGCTCTGACGGGCTGCCTCGGCCAGGGCCTTAACCCGGCCGTGATATTTATAGCCGCCACGGTCAAAAACGACCTGTGTTATGCCTGACTCTGAGGCTCGCTTGGCTATCATCAAGCCGACCAGCTCAGCCTGAGCCGTCTTTTTCTTGCCCGCTGTCTCCCCCTTTATCTCTGGGTCAATAGTTGAGGCAGAAGCCAGGGTATGGCACCGGGAGTCATCAATAACTTGAGCGTAGATATGTTCTAGACTACGGAAAACACACAAACGAGGCCTGGGGGCTGTACCCTTAACCTTGGTTCTGACCCTGGCGTGCCTGGCATTGCGTGCCGCTCTAGTTTTTTCTCGAGCCACTAGATACCTCCCCCTATAGTCTTGCCCGCCTTGCCGGCTTTAAGGCGGACTACCTCACCGGCATACCTGATACCTTTGCCTTTATAAGCATCAGGAGGACGAATAGCCCTGATTTCGGCTGCCATCTGGCCAACCTTTTCTTTATCAATGCCACTGACCTTAATAATATTTGCCTTTTCCACAGCCAGAGAAACACCGGGCAGTGGTGATACCTCCACCAGGTGTGAATACCCGATGCGTAACACCAGTTTATCACCCGTCTTTTCCGCCCGGTAACCGACACCTACAATTTCAAGGTTTTTCTCAAAGCCTTGGCTTACTCCTACGACCATGTTAGCCAAAAGGGTTCGCGTCAGCCCGTGCAAGGAGCGGTGCTGCTTTGAATCGCTGGGCCGTGATACCCTAAGTGTATTATTATCCAGGGTTATAGATATATCGGGGCTGAAAAGACGACCAAGCTCCCCTTTGGGCCCGGTTACAGTAACTGCATTCCCCTTGATATTCACCACCACAACCGGTGGCACTTCTATCGGCATTCGTCCTATTCTAGACATTTAGAAAACCTCAAGGCTTTATTTACCACACATAACACAATAGTTCACCGCCAATCCCCTGGCGCCAGGCTTTGTGGCCGGGTATGACTCCTCTGGATGTGGAAAGGATGGCAATACCCAGCCCACCATAGACACGGGGGATTTCTTTATGCTGAACATACACCCTCAGTCCGGGCTTACTTACCCGTTTCAACCCGGAAATGACCGGCTCATTCTTATCACCATACCTTAAAACAATCTTAATCTGCCGGTGCGGCCGGCTGCCAAGCACCTCGTAGTCGGTGATAAAGCCCTCCTGCTTGAGGATTTTAGCAATATAAAGCTTCATTCTTGCGGCCGGCACCAGCACGGAATCATGCCTGGCCATAATAGCGTTGCGTATCCGGGTCAACATATCTGCTATTGGGTCTGAAATAGCCATCCCTTGCCCCCTTGGTCTACCAGCTTGATTTCCTTACGCCCGGAATGTGACCGGCCAGGGCCAGCCGGCGAAAGCAGATACGACACAAGCCAAATATGCGCATATAGGCGCGAGGCCGGCCGCATAACCGACAACGGTTATGTTGCTGCACTCTGAACTTAGCCGGACGCCCTGACTTTACAATTTTTGACTTCTTGGCCACTTTTACCTCAATCCTGGCTAAAAGGCATACCTAGTAGCTCCAGTAGATGCCTGCCTTCCTCATCGTTCCGAGCCGTAGTAATAATTGAGACTTCTAACCCCCGTAGTTTGTCAATTTTGTCATAATCTATCTCTGGGAAGATGGTCTGCTCCCTAAGCCCCAGAGTATAGTTGCCATAACCGTCAAAAGAGCCCGGAGAAACACCTTGAAACTCCCGGATACGGGGTAAAACGATATTCATCAGCTTATCAAGGAAGTCATACATGCGCTCTCCTCGCAGGGTCACCTTTAAGCCGACGGGCATTCCCGTCCTCAGCTTGAAGGCAGCGATTGACTTCTTAGCCCGGGTGGTCACCGGGTGCTGCCCGGAGATAGCCACCAGGTCGTTCTCGGCCGCTTCCAGGGCTTTGGCATTTTGAATTGCCTCGCCCACGCCAACATTGAGCGTCACCTTTTCCAGACGCGGGACCTGCATCACGTTTTTATAGCCGTAACGCTGCATAAGGTCGGGGACAACCTCTCTTCTATATCTTTCCTTTAATATTGGCATCTAATCAATTACCTCATGGCAAACCTTACAGAAGCGAACCTTCTTGCCGTCCTCTAGGAAGCGAGAACCAATCCGGGTAGGACGGTGGCACTTATCACAGATAAACATGACGTTTGAAATGTGGAGGGGCGCCTCCCGCTCTATTATGCCAGCCTGCCTGACCTGACGGGTTGCCCTGGCGTGTCTTTTTATAAAGTTAACGCCCTCAATGATTAGCTTTTCATCCTTAGGGTAGGCAAAACGGACCTTGCCCTTCTTGCCCCTATCCTTACCGGCGATAACCAACACGGTATCATTCTTTCTAATCTTCATGAGCTAACCTCACAGCACTTCTGGTGCCAGTGATATAATCTTGGTAAAATTCTTATCCCTCAGCTCCCTGGCTACCGGTCCAAATATCCTGGTCCCTTTAGGATTATTCTTATCGGTGAGGATGACGGCGGCATTCTCATCAAACCTGATATAAGAGCCATCGGGGCGACGGTACTGCTTAGCACAGCGAACAACAACCGCTCGGACCACTTCCCCCTTCTTGACCACCGCCTCTGGGGTCGCCTTCTTCACCGAAGCCACGATAACGTCACCAATGCGTGCGTATTTCTTCCTGGTGCCGCCGGGAACATTTATGCACATAATCTGTCGGGCACCGGTATTATCGGCTACCTTAAGTCTGGTATAGGGTTGAATCATGCAAGTCTAGCCTCTTCAGGTTATTTCCTGAGGTTTAACCTCGGCAACCTCTTTTCTGGTTATTATCTCGGCCACTCGCCAATGCTTCTGCCTGGAGAGGGGCCGGGTCTCTATAATCTTTACTTTATCTCCCGGCTTACATCTATTGTTCTCATCATGAGCCTTATACTTAACCACTTTTTTAAAGGTCTTCTTGTAAAGGGGATGACGCTTGAGTGTGGCTACAGCGACAACCACAGTCTTATCCATCTTATCGCTGACCACGTGGCCAATCCTAGTCTTACGCTTCAACTCCATGGGCTTAAAACCTACCTTATCCCCAGTTCCCTTTCCTGTATCACCGTCTTCAGCCGGGCAATCTTTTTTTTAGCCCACGGAAGCTCACGGTGGTTCTTGAGCTGCTTGGTGGCAGCGCGAAACCGAAGGTCAAAAAACTCCTTATAAGCTTCTTCCAGTTTCTTTCTCAGTTCTTCGTCACTGAGAGTTCGGGCTTCTTCAACTTTCAATTGGCACAAGCTCCTTCTTTACCGAGTCACCGGCTGCAGTCTCTCTAATCACTAATCTAGTGTCAAAAGGCAATTTGTGTGACGCCAGTCGCATTGCCTCCTTAGCCAGATCATAGTTTACACCGGCTAATTCAAACAGAATCCTGCCCCGTTTGACTACAGCCACCCAGTGGTCGGGAGCACCCTTGCCGCTGCCCATTCTGGTTTCAGCCGCCTTCTTGGTAACCGGCTTATCAGGGAAAATGCGTATCCACACTTTACCACCGCGGCGAATATGGCGCACAATAGCTCGCCTCGCCGCCTCAATCTGTCGGCTGGTAATCCAGGCTGAGTCCAGTGCCTGCAGGCCAAAGTCACCGAAGGTAACCGTAGCCCCGGCCTGGGCTTTACCACGGCGGTGTCCTTTATGACTCTTGCGGTATTTCACCCGTTTCGGTTGTAACATCTGTCTTCTCTTTCTCTATTTCTGTCGCCGTCTCTGCCGGTTTAGTTGTAGCTGATTCTTTTCTAGCAACCTTCTTTTTTGGCTCTTTAACTGCCGTCGGCTTAGCCTTGGTCACTCTCTTTGCCCTTGGTTTAGCTGGCTTCTCTGCTTCTGCGGCTAGTACCGCCTCAGCTTTTGCCACAGCCACCTCCTTGGCTGGCTTCTCTGCTTCTGCAGCTAGTGCCGCCTCAGCCTTTGCCAAAGCCGCCTCCTTGGCTGGCTTTGCCACAACCTCTTTAGCCGCCGCCGGCTTAGCCTTGGTCACTCTCTTTGCCCTTGGTTTAGCTGGCTTCTCTGCTTCTGCGGCTGGTGCCGCCTCAGCTTTTGCCGCAGCCGCCTCCTTGGCTGGCTTTGCCACACCCTCTTTAGCCACAACCGGCTTAGCCTTGGTCACTTTCTTTGCCCTTGGTTTAGCTGGCTTCTCTGCTTCTGCGGCTGGTGCTGCCTCAGCTTTTACCACAGCCGCCTCCTTGGCTGGCTTTGCCATAACCTCTTTAGCCGCCGCCGGCTTAGCCTCTGTAACCACGACTGCCGCTGGTTCAATGGCTACTTCCTCAGCAGCCACCTCCTCAACCTCTGGCAGGACATCACCTCTATATATCCATACCTTTATCCCAATCCGCCCCA
>JAUWZL010000024.1 GCA_030615305.1 Dehalococcoidia bacterium | reverse complement strand
CCTAGAGGCAGCGTCTGTGACAAACCTCTGGTAGGTAAAGTCATCAGGGTCAAACTGTTCCCAGATGCCACCGGGGCTGCGAAAGTCGGGACTGCCGGATTCTGTGCTGATTCCAGCGCCGGTAAAAACAACTACTCGTTTGGCCTTGATAATCAGCTCAGCAATCTTACTGGCAAGGATATCCAGTTCATCCATAAGCACCACCAAAGAGCAGATTTAAGTCATCCACTAGCTTTATAAAACCGGCAAATATCATCAAGGCAGCACCGCCGGCACATTGGCTTTTTACGGCAGTCTTCCTTGGCCAGACGCACCAGCAGGGCGTGGTATTCATTAAACAGCCTGGCATCAGCCGGCAGATAAGCCATAAAAAGTTGCTGATAGGCAGCATAGCTATTAATACCCGGGGCTAGGCCGATGCGGCTAATTATGCAGCGGGTATAGGCATCAATAACAAAGGTCGGCTTACCAGCGGCATAAAGCAGGATGGAATCGGCCGTCTCCGGCCCAATACCATGGATAGAGATAAGCTGCCGGCGCAAGTCTTCCATATCGTGGGCAAATAGCCCACTAAGGTCATCGGAGTAGTGACTTCCCAGCCAGCTGGCCAGGGCCTTGAGTTTTAGTGCCTTGGCATTGTAATAACCACAGGGACGAATGATTAGTGCCAGCTCAGGAAGAGGCAGACGACGCATCGCCCCGGGTGATAGCGCCCTAGCCTCTTTCAAGCCGGTGATAGCCTTTTCCACATTTAGCCAAGCAGCTGACTGGGTCAGGATAGCACCTACCATTACCTCAAAAGGCTCTTCAGCCGGCCACCAGTGTTGAGGTCCGTAGACAGCTATAAGCCTTTGATAAATGTCCTTCAGGCACTGGCCTGTTTGCTCTCCGTCCATTGGGGCACCACGGCATCAGCTGCCGAATCATATCCCGGAATATATGGTTTTATATCAATTACTGGTGTCCTATCAACGGCATCAAGCCCTTCAACCCATAATATATTACCCTGACGCTTAAGCAGCCTAACTATTTTTTGTCCCACTGGATTGGGTCTATAGGGTGAACGGGAGGCAAAAAGCCCGACCAAAGGCAGTTCCCGATTGCCTTTAGGGTGGACCTTCAGCGCCATTTTGCTGGGGTCGATAGCCTGATGCATCCAGTAGATAACAATAATGTGTGAATACCCTCCCAGGCCTTCCAGGGCTTCGCTGAGGCTACTATCAACCACAATCTGGGAAGCTATTCCCCGCCAGTCATATTCGGGCTTTGGTGTTTGTTTGATCTTACTTCTGACAATGCCGATAGCTTTAATAGTCATATGCGGCAGCTGGCTAGCCATTTTGAAACCCTCCCGGTAGCATTATAACAGTGCCGCCAGAACAAACAAAGAGGCTTGGGGCAGCCTCTTTGCCATGCGCTTTGTCTGTATATAATACAGCTAATCTAGCGGATTAAGAGCCAGCAGTTTTTTAGCAATCGCCGGATACCTGGCTATGAAAAGTAATTCATCCTCAACCAGTGGCTTATGTGCCTCCACATTGGCGTATCTTACCAGCTCCAGAACCTCTTGAGCCTCTTCCCTGCTTGAGAATGACACCGCCATCTTGCCCATGATATGGCTAAAGCCGGAAATACCGCTATACTCACCGGCACAGATTTCTCGCCCAGTCTCGACAAGCTCTGGCTCACCTCTCCCCAGTTCTTCAAAGCCATACAGTTCATAGTTTTCCGGGTCCTTGAGTACTCCATCAGCATGGATGCCAGATTCGTGGGCAAAGGCATTGGCGCCAACACCAGGCTGGTTTCTCGGTATTGGGACATTAAAGGCATAGCTGGCAAACTTGGCTATCTTCCAAGCTTTTGATAAATCTATAGAGCCGCCTAACTGGTATTTCTCAGCAAATCCCTTTGATTTGGTGACGGCTAAAATAGTAGCCACCAGGTCGGCATTACCCGCTCTTTCTCCAATACCATTAACCGTGGTGTTGATATAGGCATCCTGGCCACCATCTATAGCCCCTTTAGCACCGGCCAGAGAAGTGGCCACCGCCATACCTAGGTCACCATGACAATGCAGCTCAATTGGGAGCCCCACATTCTCCGCCAGTGCCTTAACAGTTTCATATATGGTGAAGGGATTATCATAGCCAAGGGTATCACAATATCTCAGCCGGTTGGCGCCGTGTTCCTTGGCCGCCTTGCCGAATTTGAGCAGGTAATCCAAGCCTGTCCTTGAGGCATCTTCAGCATTAACTCCTACACTCTCGGCACCATGCGCCCAAGCAGCATCAACTGCCCGGGTCATATCGTTTATGATATCATCCTGGCTCTTTCGCCCCTGGAATTTGCCTTGAATCATCTGGTTCGATGTAGATATGGAGAGATTGAGATGCCGTATATTGGGTACCAGCTTGAAGGCAGTCTCTACATCGGCAACAATGGCTCTTATCCAGCCTTCCAAGCGGATAGGTTTAAGGACTCCCGTCTCAGCCAGTTCCAGGTTAGCCTTTAGATAATTGGATTCATGCCTGGTGGTGGGGAAGCCAAATTCAGACTGAAAGACCCCTATCTCATTCAGGTAGATATTTATCAGGGTCTTTTCCAGTTTGGATAGGCCGAGCTTGGCTGTCTGCACTCCATCCCGATTAGTGACATCAAGGAAATAAATCTTGGGCACCAAACCCCCCCTTTTCAATAGTCTATATCCGCTTTATCTGATACAAAATATTAGCACATGGCCCCTCTTTTAGCAAATTATATGCTACAATTAAAGCACTCTTAAACACTTAATCATAGGTAGCTAAATGAGTCCAACAAGAAGGCTTTTGTGGGGAATAGGTGCCCTAGCTATCATTATAGCAACCGGTGGCATCGGTTATATGCTAATTGAGGGCTGGTCTTTTATTGATGCCCTCTATATGACTATAATAACTATAACCACTGTTGGTTATAACGAGGTCCATCCACTAAGCGACAGCGGAAGAATTTTTAGCATTTTCTTAATTGTGGGCGGTGTCGGTGGGGCACTGTACTCATTGACCGCCATTGTCGCTTACGTAATAGAGGGGGGATTTGGTACTACTATAGGGAGGCGACAGATGAAAAACAGGATTGCAAAACTCAAGGACCACTTCATCCTGTGCGGCTACGGCCAGGTAGGGCAAGAGATAGCCCATGTCTTCACTGAGGAGAGGGTAGCCTTTGTCGTTATTGACAAAGATAAAGAAAGCATCGCCAACGCCGAGAAGGACGGCCGTCTCTACCTACTTGCCGATGCCACCACTGATGATGTGCTCAAGGAAGCCGGTATTAATCAGGCCCGCGGCCTGGTGGTTGCCGTTGGTAGTGATGCTGATAGCACCTACATAACACTGTCGGCTCGGGGGCTTCGTCCGAACCTGTTCATTGAGGCCCGCGCCTCTAGCAGCGAAGCTGAAGCCAAGCTAAAGAAAGCCGGGGCTGACCGTATCATATCCCCTCACAGCATCGGTGCCCGCCGCATGGCGATGCTCGCCCTGCGCCCGGCGGTGGTTGACTTTATTGATACGGTAATCTATCGCCGCGGCCGGGAGTTGCAGTTAGAGAATATAGCCATAAATCACGACTCATCCCTTGTCGGATTGGATATAGAAAAAGCTCGCCAGCGTACTCAAGTTACCGTTTTGGCAATAAGCAGGCAGGGTGACCAACTGCTGGCTAACCCATCCGGAGAAGAAACTATTGAGGCCGGAGACCAGTTGATTGTCATGGGCACCAGGCAGCAACTGGCATCTCTTGAAAAAATCTGCCAGAGGTGAAAGTCCAATGAATAAAACCAGAGTAGGTATTATCAATGTTACCGGTTATACCGGTGTAGAACTGGCCAGGTTACTCATCCAGCACCCACAAGTGGAGCTTTCTTCGGTTACTGGGCGAAGTGCCGCCGGTCAAAGGTTAGATGAGGTTTTTCCCCACCTTGCCGGCACTGACCTGGTCATTGAGGCTGAGCTGGGTGATGTTGACCTGGCTTTTTCTGCCATGCCTCACAAAGAAAGCGCCCAAGAAGTGGTAAGACTAATTAGCCACGGCATCAAGGTGGTTGATTTAAGCGCCGATTTTAGGCTCAAGGATGTCAGCGAATACCCTGCTTGGTATGGTTTTTCTCACCCAGCGCCAGAGTTACTTAAACAGGCGGTATACGGCCTCACCGAACTATACCGGCCCCAGATTGCCTCCGCCCAACTGGTGGCTAACCCCGGGTGCTATCCCACCGGCGCCATTCTGGCTCTAGCCCCGGCGGTGAAACAGGGCTTAATCAAGGCTGATATTATTATTGACAGTAAGTCTGGTGTCTCCGGGGTCGGCAGGACCATCAGCCTTAAAACTCACTACCCGGAGGCCAATGAAGATGCCACCGCCTATGCTCTTGAGGGACACCGCCACCTGCCAGAGATTGTCCAGGAGCTAAAGTTGCTCCATCCAAACCAGTCACCCTCGGTAACCTTTGTCCCCCATCTGGTGCCAATGACCAGAGGTATACTGCAAACCTGCTACGCCCCCCTTATAGATGAGCTTGCCGCCGGCAAAAAGGGAGAAGAAGAGCTGAGGCAAATTTACCGCAACTTCTACAAAGATGAGCCCTTTGTTAAGATATTAGCCTCTCCGCCCCATACCAAGCACACCTGGGGCTCAAACCTGTGTCTTATTCATCCGACCATAGATGCCAGAACCGGCCGGCTGGTTGTCATCAGCTGTCTTGACAACCTGGTTAAGGGTGCCGCCGGGCAGGCTATCCAGAACATGAACCTGATGCTCGGCCTGCCCGAGACCACCGGCCTTGAGGCACTAGCGGTTTATCCATAAAGCTGGTTATTGCCCCGCTGCCTTGGCTCTGCTATGCTTTAGCCTGATGTGAAGAGCAAGTTATCAGGCAATAGCAGCTTGAAAGCCAGAGGTTTTGGCGCTACCGACTACCTCAAGATTACCATCCTGGTCTTTGCCACGACTGCGCTGTGGCAGGGAATGCATACAATTATCCTGCCCCTCAGGGTGTTGGATTTTGTCCCCGAAGCGGAGAAGAACACCTACTTGGGACTGCTTATCTCTGCCGGCTTGATCCTGGCAATGATAGTACAACCAATAATTGGCGCCATCAGTGACCGCTCCGGCTTTAGCTGGGGGCGCCGGCGACCCTTCATACTGGTGGGCGCTATACTTCTTCTCCTGCTTCTACCCGGGATAGGGTTGGCTGGTAGCTATGCTGTTCTCTTTGCCATATATTGCCTTATGCAACTCAGCAGCAATACAGTACAGGGGCCGCATCAAGGCTTTATTCCTGACCTGGTTCCCGAAGGAAAGAGAGGACGGGCCTCAGGGGTAAAGGGTCTGCTCGAGATATTGGGCGGGGTTGCCCTGATATACCCCATTGCTATCTTCATGGACAACTACGCCGCTGGCCAGGGCAGTCAATGGCTATGGCTATCGCTGATAGCACCGGGGATACTTCTACTGGTGTTTATGGTGGCTACTGTGCTCATGGTCAGGGAGCGACCCGGTATCGGTGGCCCTCGATTGTCCCTATGGCAAACAATATACAGGATCTTTCAGATTATCATTAAGTCACCGCTTAATTCCTTGAGGTTTCCGACATCTCGCCTACTCGGCTTTATTAAGTTTATTAAGACACACCGAAACTTCTTGTTGTTTCTGGCATCTCGCCTATTCTTCTTTTTGGCCATGGCCATCATCCAGCGCTTTGCCCTGTATTTCCTCCAGGATGTTATCGGCGTCGCCGACCCGGCCGAGGCAGTCTCCAGATTTTTAATCTTAGCCGTGGTCGGCATGCTAGCTGTTGTCTACCCCGCCGGGCGCCTGTCAGACAGGATTGGACGCAAACCCATCGCCGTCTCCTCAGCACTTCTGGGTGCCCTGGGCATTATAGTAATAATCCTGTTCCAAAACGAAAGCTCAATACTGATTGCCGCCGGCATCCTGGGGATAGCCACCGGCGCCTTCTCCAGCACCAACTGGGCTTTAGCTACTGATTTGGTAGCTAAAGGGAAAGAGGCAAGATACCTCGGTCTGGCCAATATGGCTACCGCTGGTGCTGGCGCCCTGGCAGGCCTTTTCGGTCCGTTAATTACCCACTATGAGGCTATCAGGGAGGACCTGGGCTATCAGGTTATGCTTATTGCCTGTCTTGTCTTTTTTGTCATCGGTGCCCTGATACTTCTGAGAATGAAATACCCGGTCAGCCAAGGAAGTCCAGCAGTGCCTCCCAGCCCATAGCGCCGGCCCAGGCAATGCCTATGTATAGTATGGTTCTGCCTAGCCAAGTGGCAACAAAGAATTTCCAAAACGGGAAGCGCAGGGCACCAGCAGCCAGCCCGGCTAAATCAAAGAAAAGCGGCGCTATAGACAGAAGAAAAATGGTCAGGGTGCCCCACTTTTTTACCCACCTTTCCAGTCTTTGGTACACCTTGCGCCGCTGTATCATTGACTGACCGCTATAACCGGCAACATA
The DNA here is from genome assembly GCA_030615305.1 of Dehalococcoidia bacterium. The sequence goes on along the minus strand of JAUWZL010000024.1, from coordinate 2,835 downwards.
ACCGGTTATTTCCCCAATAGCCGCCCCCAAGCCACCAACCAGCCCAACCAGGGTAGCCGATGGCAGAGTAGCACCAAAGGCTGCTATTACCACAAAATTACCGGCCGGTAAAACGAGGGTGGCATTCAGGGTAACACTGATAATAAAGGCACCCAAATAGCCAAACTGCTGGAGTTCATCAATCTTTCCCGGGTGAGCTTGGTAAAGGTAAAAGACCCCAGCGACAATGGCTATTACGACGAGCAATATTAAAAGGGGAATAAGTCTCTGCCTAAGCCAACGTCTTCTATCCACCCCAGCCGGCTTATTATTGGCCGTCTCATTCATGCTGTTCGTTATTGTAGCATACTTACAGCATTGTAAGCTGGTACGCCCTCTGCTATACTTAACTGCTGTGCCCCCATCGTCTAGAGGCCTAGGACACCGGCCTTTCAAGCCGGCAACAGCGATTCGAATTCGCTTGGGGGCATTCTAATTTATAGCTAATTTGGCTATTTTTTGAGAATTGCTTCACGTTTTGCGCTAATCATATTTAACAATGCTATGATAAGGCTCGCAGAGCAATACTTTTCATCTAACTATACTAGTACTTAAATGAAGTCAAATGAATACAAGGTTCACACGTAATATCATAATACTCATAGGGTTGGCTTTTCTCATAGCAGTAGCCTTCGGTATCCTACGGCAGCCAAAGGTAGATACTCAAGAAATTACAGATTATCTTGAAGGCATGGCACCAGTAGCACAGGCACACCTGCAATGGATTGAGGACTATGAAAGACTAACCGAGCGTTATGCTGTTCTTGGCCATAGTGAGAAAATCAATGAATTGAATGAGCTCCTGGACAGGATGGAGGAGATTCAAATTGATATAGAGGAATCAACTCCGCCCAGCATACTAAGCGGAGTAAAGAACAAATGGAACAGAGAGTGCCGGTTAACTTTACAGGCAGTCTATCAAATAATCCTGGCACTGGATATAAATAAACCAGAGTGGATTCCTGAAGCTTATGAGTTCTTATTAGAAGCTGACCAGCTCAGAAAGGAATGGGTAGAAGAGTTATCTAGTTTGCTTGATGAATGTGATATAGAAATCGCGGACTTCCCTTTAGGTAGTTATTATAGCGAAGCCACAAATCTCTCCTTTTCACAGGCGAATACTTGTATTGCATAAACAGTAGCTTCTTTGCAACAGCGGAGGTTTGTAGAACTTCAAGCCATCCTGTAAGCCAAACGACCCTGTTATACCTCTGCACCATCTCCAAGCTTGCCCACTCGCCCAGCTCCTTTATTGTCATGATGGTCGTAGACCATGCCCTCCAAAATAGCTATTTCCAGTCTATACCATTTCTTAGTACCCAATAAGGCAGATTATTCCAATACAACAATATGCTTGAAACTGTTTCTTTTATTTGCGGATATGCTGACAAGATGTATGGTTTGTCGTTTTTATATATAGGAGCCATGGCAGGAGGCAAATAATGGTAGGAGGCAAATAATGTTAGTGAATGATATAGATGAGATAGTGAAACAAAACCATTATGGTGCTCGTTGCTGGTTAAACTCTAAGGATGTCTGTCAGGAAAGCTGTTGCACAGAATGTCAAGTTTTTCTTGATGCTGTAAGCAACGCAGTTAGAAAGGTCACAGTGGTTGAGAATTGTAGGGTACCAGAGGCGATCAAAATTAGCTTCTAAAGTTGAAGTTATCTACGGGACTATAAAGTTTATGAACTTTCAAGCTAGCAAACCCTTATAGAACTTAAACTGGCTCGGAAACTGACAGACCTCGTATATCTGGGCAGCATTGGGACCGAGAAAGCAGAAGACAGACCGCACTTCAAAACTTAAATCAAGACCGTCGGAGCCACAATATTACCATAGCGCTTGGTCAGGCCTGCACACTTGACGGCTGCCACCTGTTTTCCTCCCGGCCAAAGATAAGGTCAACAAGAGCGATAAACAGTAGTGCCAGTTGAATAATTATCAGCGGTACCAAAAAAGGCGGTATTTCTCCGATAGTCCCTAAGCCATTCATTCACTAGCCTCCTATGCTTGAAACTTGCCCCGGAGTTTCTGGTAGGTCTCACCAAGCGCCTCGTTTATTACCCTGGTGTCAGCCATTACCGGCATGAAGTTGGTATCCCCGGCCCACCGGGGCACAATATGTGTATGGATATGCTTGTCAATGCCGGCCCCGGCTATCCTGCCCAGGTTCATGCCTATATTAAAGCCATCGGGTTTAAATACCTGTTTTAAAACGGTAACACTGCGGCTAACCATCTTAAAATGCTCACCAAGCTCCTCATCGGTCAGCTCATCCATATTGGCCACATGGCGGTAGGGGGCTATCATCAGGTGCCCGGGATTATAGGGATAGCTGTTCATAATAATAAAGTTATTCTGCCCCCGATACAGTATGTAGTTGGCAGCGTCACTATTTTCGGCTGGTTTTTGACAGAAAATGCAGCCCACCTCTTTAGCCTTCTTGATGTACTCAATACGCCACGGTGCCCAAAGGTATTCCATTTTTGCTCTCCTTTCCGGTTACGGTGCTATTTTAGACAGCTTTAGCAAAGACGTCAAAGTCCCCCTTATTGCGCCTTAAGAGACCTAACAACTATAATGAGAAGTCCGGAGGCAGTGATTTGACCTATCCCGACAGCATACTGTTTAAGGTCACCAAGCCAGCCCGCTATACCGGTGGCGAGTGGAACGCCGTCTTAAAGGACTGGCAAAGAGCAGACATCAAGATAGCCATCAGCTACCCCGATGTATACGAAATCGGCATGTCCAATATAGCCTTGCCCATCCTCTATGAGCTATTAAACAGCCAG
>JAUWZL010000012.1 GCA_030615305.1 Dehalococcoidia bacterium | reverse complement strand
CCGGTCTTTACTCCGTTGAAGTAGCCTACAATGCCGGTGTTACCGACCCGGTTGAGGACACCGCTATGAAAGCGGTGCTGGACCTAGGTATAGAAAGCGTCAGGGCGGTTAAAACGGCCAAGCGTTACCTCATACGAGGGCAACTGGACAAAAATCAGCTAGAAATTATCTCTAGCCGGTTACTGGTAAACCCCATTATCCAGCACGTGGTGCAAAAGGGGCCGGTGGCTTTCCCGAAAAATCCCCAGTATAGCTTCAAGCTGGAGCATATAGATTTGCTTTCAGCAGATAAGACCAAGAAACTCGCCCAGCAGTTTGGCTTTACCAAGGACGAAACTAAGGCAATCACTGGTTATTTCGCCAGGCAGGAACGCAATCCAACTGATGCTGAGCTGGAAACGCTGGCCCAAACCTGGTCGGAACACTGCGTCCATAAAACCTTCAAGGGCAAAATAGATTTTAACGGTACCGTGATAGATAACCTGCTCAAGAGCACCATTATGAAGGCAACCGATGAGCTTGATAAACCATGGTGTCTTTCCGTCTTTGAAGACAACGCCGGAGTGATTGACTTTGATGGTCATTGGGCTCTCTGTTTTAAGGTTGAGACTCACAACCATCCATCAGCAATCGAGCCCTACGGAGGGGCTTCAACCGGCATCGGCGGCGTGGTTCGTGATGTACTAGGCACCGGACTTAGCGCCAAACCCATCCTTAATACCGATGTCTTTTGCTTTGGGCCGCCTGATTTACCCTATGATGAGTTGCCGCCGGGGGTGTTGCACCCGCGCCGTATCTTTAAGGGCGTCCGGGCCGGGGTAGCCGACTATGGCAACCGCCTGGGCATCCCAACGCTCAATGGTGCCATACTTTTTGATAAGCGATACGTAGCCAATCCACTGGTCTACTGCGGCACAGTAGGACTACTGCCCGAAAGCCTCTCTCGTAGAGGGCGGCATAAGCCCGGTGACCTGGTGGTACTGGTCGGTGGCAGAACCGGGCGCGACGGCATACACGGTGTTACCTTCGCTTCAGAGCAGCTTAGCAAGGATTCAACCGAGATTTCCTATAGCTCTGTCCAGATTGGCCACCCCATTGTGGAGAAGAAACTTATTGACACCCTGATTCAAGCCAGAGACCGCCGGTTGTTCTCAAGGATAACCGATTGCGGCGGCGGTGGCCTTTCATCAGCCGTCGGCGAGATGGCTGATGAAACCGGAGTCTGTGTCTACCTGGACAGGGTGCTACTAAAATATGCCGGGCTGTCTTATTCCGAGATATGGATATCTGAATCTCAGGAGCGGATGGTGCTGGCCGTACCGCCTGAGTGCGCCGAGGAGCTTTTAACCCTCTTTGCGGATGAGGCTACTGAGGCAACCATCATCGGCGAATTTACTGATGACAAAAAACTCAAGCTCTTTTACCAGGAGAACTTAGTCTGTGACCTTGATATGGAGTTTCTCCACCGGGGCCGGCCACAGCTTGAACTTAAAGCAACTTGGCAACAACCAAGGTATGCTGAGCCTGATTTCAAATCACCAGATTTAACCCAAGCCTTGCTTCAAGTCCTCGGTTCCTGGAACGTATGCAGCAAGGAATGGGTGATTCGCCAGTACGACCATGAGGTGCAGGGAGCCAGCGTGCTCAAACCCCTGGTCGGCCGGGAAGATGATGGTCCAAGTGATGCCGCCATTATCAGGCCAATCCTGAATTCAGAGAGGGGTGTCATCGTAGCCAATGGCATAAACCCCAAATATGGCGATATAGACCCCTACTGGATGGCAGCCTCAGCTATTGACGAGGCCTTGAGGCAGGTTATTGCCGTTGGCGGTGACTTAAAGCATGTGGCTCTGCTGGACAACTTCAGCTGGGGCAACACCAGCCGGCCGGAAAGTCTCGGCGCCCTGGTGCGGGCATGCCAAGCGTGCTACGACATGGCCACTGTCTATGGCACACCCTTTATCTCGGGCAAGGACAGCCTTAATAATGAGTTTGAATTTGAAGGCAAGGTCATCTCTATTCCTCATACCCTGCTTATCTCGGCCATCAGCGTCATGGAGGATAGCAACAAAGCGGTATCAATGGACTTTAAGACAGCCGGTGACCTGATTTATATTATTGGCACCACCAACAACGAATTAGGCGGCTCGGAATACTTTAGAAGCCTTGGCTTTGTCGGTAATAGCGTGCCCAAGGTAGACCCACACCAAGCCAAAGAGCTTATGGACAGGTTGAGCCTGGCTGCGGGAAAGGGCCTGGTCAGGGCTAGTCACGACCTGAGTGAGGGTGGTCTTGGTGTCGCCATTGCCGAGATGGCTTTCGCCGGCGGGCTGGGAGCAACCGCCAAACTGAAAGAAGTGCCACTGGGCGAATCTATTGACCGGGATGATTTCATCCTCTTCTCCGAATCCAACAGCCGCTTCCTGGTTGAGGTAGCCCCAGAGGACAGGGACGAGTTTGAAAAAACAATGGGCAAGGCTGTCTTTGCTTGTATCGGAGAGACTACTCCATCTCAAATTCTGGAGATATACGGGCTAAAGGGCAATAAGGTTTTAGCCATACCTATTGCCCAACTAAAAGAGGCCTGGCAAAAACCATTAAGCTGGTAGAGAGTGATGAGCAAAGTAAGAACGCTTATACTGCGAGCCCCGGGGACCAATTGTGACCAAGAGACCGCTTTTGCCTTCCAGCAGGCGGGGGCGGTAACATCCTTGGTTCACATCAGCCAGCTAATTCGCCGTGAGCAGCGATTGGAAGACTACCAGATAATGGTCATTCCCGGCGGCTTTACCTATGGTGATGACCTGGGGGCGGGCAAGGTACTGGCTAATGAAATCAGGTTCAATTTGGGCCCAGATATAGAGCGCTTCGTTGAAAGCGGCCGGCTTATTTTGGGCATCTGTAATGGCTTTCAGGCTCTGGTAAAGGCCGGCATTCTGCCTGGGTCACTGTCAGCCAGCCAGCAAAGGTTGACCCTGACCACCAATGACTCGGGCCGGTTTGAGTGCCGATGGGTGTACCTTAGTGTCAACAACAAAAGCCGTTGTGTTTTCACCAGGGGAATTATGAGTTTGTATCTCCCTGTTGCCCACGGTGAAGGTAAGGTTGTTGCTGATACCAAGGCTTTAACCGGGCTAGATATAGCCCTCTATTACACCAATGAGCAGGGTAACCGGCAAGCTGGTTACCCCCATAACCCCAACGGCTCGGTTAATAACATTGCCGGTATCTGCGATAGTACCGGGCACATCTTTGCCCTGATGCCGCATCCAGAGCGCCACATCCGCAGTAGCCAGCACCCAAGATGGTCAAGCCAGGGAGCTAGTAACCGAGGAGACGGCTTCCAGATTTTTGAAAACGCAGTGGAATGGGTTAAGGGCCTGTAACTCATAATTCTACATATGGAGGGCTATATGCAATACGAATATGAGATAAATAAGCTGGAAAAGGAAGATTCCTGGCGCATGTTTCGCATAATTGGCGAACTGGTGGAAGGTTTTGATTTGCTCTCCGATATAGAGCCAGCGGTAAGCGTATACGGCTCGGCTCGACTAAAACCGGAGGATGAACTATACCAAAAAACGGAAGAAATCGCCCATCGGCTCGGGGAGATGGGCTTCTCCATCATAACCGGTGGTGGACCTGGCATCATGGAGGCAGCCAATAAGGGTGCCCATAAAGCCGGTGCCAAATCTATCGGGCTGAACATCAAGCTGCCTGAAGAACAGGTGGGTAACATCTACACAACGCGGTCACTGACCTTCAACCACTTCTTCGTCCGTAAGGTCATGCTGGTAAAGTATACCAGCGCCTTTATCATTATGCCCGGTGGCTTAGGCACACTTGATGAGCTAACCGAGGTGCTAACCCTGATGCAAACCTATAAGATAAAACCCTTCCCGGTAATTTTATTCGATGGCAATTACTGGAAAGGATTTTTAGACTGGCTACGCAATGTTAGCCTAGCTGAGGGCTATATCTCTGCAGAAGACCTTAACCTTCTCCGGGTCTGCGATAGCCCGGATGAGGTAACTGAGGCCGTCCACAGGTGGTACCAAAAACATGAGCTTGCTGGCAAGCAGGCAGTAACTCGATAAATAAACTAGAAGCCGCCACCCCATTTGCTATTTGCCGCACACCAGAGGGTATGCTATACTTTTAAACTAATAACAGGCAACCAGCAGTTAGAAAGGGGAACAATTTGTCAGATACAGCTACTATAAAAGAGCTTCTTGAAGCCGGAGCCCATTTTGGCCACCAGACCAGCCGCTGGCACCCCCGTATGAAAAAATACATCTTCACCAAGCGCAATGGCATCCATATCATTGATTTAGAACAGACAGCCAGTATGCTGGACGAAGCCTGTGAGTTTGTTAAACAGGTGGTGGCTGAGGGCGGTAAGATTCTTTTTGTGGGCACCAAAAAACAGGCTCAGAGCATTGTAGAGGAAGAAGCCAAGCGCTGTGGCATGTACTATATCAATCAACGCTGGATAGGCGGCGTGTTGACCAACTTTACCACCATTCAAGCCCGCATAGACTACCTAGTCCGTCTGGAAGACCAACAAGCCAGAGGGGATTTTAATCGTCTGCCTAAAAAGGAAGCCCTGAAACTAGGCGAGAAAATTGAGCGCCTTAATAAGCAGATGGGCGGCTTCAAAGAGATGACCAGCCTGCCAGATGCCATATTCATCATTGACCCCTCAAAAGAAGATATCGCTCTTGCTGAAGCCCAACGAGTGGGCATACCAGTGGTAGCTATCGTTGATACTAATTGCAATCCGGATGACATAGAGCATCCTATTCCAGCCAATGACGATGCTATTAGAGCTATAAAACTGATGACTGCCAAAATCGCTGATGCCATTATTGAAGGCAAGGTCGGCGAAATGGTGACGCCAACAGAGGAGATGGCGGAAGTGGCTCCAGAAGAAGCTGAGGCGACCGAAGCCACCGAGGCCATGGCTCAGACCCCTGAAGATAGCTAAGTAGGGAGGCAAGATTTGGAGATCTCAACAGCCAGCATTAAAGAACTGAGAGACCAGTGTGGCGCCGGCATCATGGAATGCCGTAATGCCCTTGTCGAAGCTAAAGGGGATTTAGAAAAGGCGCTAGAAGCCCTAAAAGAGCGAGGCCGGCTTAAGGCGGCCAAGAAGGCGGAGCGGGCTACGACACAGGGATTAATTGAAGCCTATATCCACACCGGTGGATGCATCGGGGCCATGATTGAATTAAACTGTGAAACTGACTTCGTTGCCCGAACCGATGAGTTTAAGGAGCTAGCTCATAACCTGGCCATGCAGGTAGCCGCTATGTGCCCTCAGTTTATCTCCAAAAAGGATGTCCCACAGGAGGTTGATGTGGAAGTCGAGACAGCCTGCCTGCTTCAGCAAGCCTATATTAAAGACCCCTCCATGACTGTTCAGGATGTTATTGTTCAGACCATAGCCAAGGTAGGAGAGAACATCAAGGTTAGCCGATTTGCCAGATTTGAGTTAGGCGCAAGGTAGCAATCAAATGACTGCGGTAAAGTACAAGCGAGTACTTATAAAGCTAAGTGGCGAGGCCTTTAAGGGCGAAACAGCATATGGTATCGATGCTCCTACAGTAGCCAGGGTAGCCAAGCAGATTAAACAGGTGATGGATATGGGGGTGGAAGTGGCCATTGTCGTCGGTGCCGGTAACATCTGGCGCGGCGCTCAAGCAGCCAAGGAGGGCATAGACCGGGTTACTGCTGACTATGCCGGCATGCTGGCTACTGTAATTAACGCCCTTTCTCTCCAAGACTCCCTGGAAAGGCTAGGTGTGGTCACCAGGACTCAGTCGGCTATTGTTATTGAACAGGTGGCTGAGCCTTACCTGAGACGCCGGGCAATCCGCCACCTGGAGAAGGGCAGAGCTGTCATCCTGGCCGGGGGTACCGGCAACCCGTATATGTCTACCGATACCGCCGCCGCCCTAAGAGCCGTAGAGGTTGAGGCTGATGTCCTGCTTATGACCAAGCACAATGTTGACGGTGTCTATAGTGCTGACCCCCGTAAAGACCCCAACGCCAGGAAATTTGACCGTTTGACCTATCTTGAGACTTTAAATAAGCGCCTTGAAGTAATGGACCCCACCGCTCTCTCACTTTGTTTAGAAAACAAGCTGCCAATAATTGTTTTTGACCTTCAGGCTGAGCGCAGTATTGAACGAGTTATAACCGGTGAACCTATTGGCACCTTGATAACCAGCGAGTAGTAGAAATGATTGAGGATATTTTACTTGCTACCGAAAAAAAGATGGAGACTTCTATTGAAGCCTTAAAGCGGGAATTGGCTAGTATTCGCACCGGGCGGGCGACACCTGCCTTGATAGAACATGTCAAGGTGGATTATGCTGGTGTTCCCACGCTACTTAAACATATCGCCGGCATTTCTGCCTCCGGGGCCAGCCTGCTCATTATTCAGCCCTGGGACCCGAGCAGTAGACCGAGCATAGAAAAGGCTATCTTTAAGTCCAACCTCGGGCTAACTCCAAACATTGATGGCAATACTATCCGATTAAACATACCGCCGCTCACTGAAGAGAGGCGCCAGGAGTTAACCAAGCTAGTTAGAAGAAGAATTGAAGAAGGCAAAATAGCCATACGAAACCTAAGGCGTGAAGCTGCTGATGAGCTAAAGCAACTAGAAAAGAATAAGGAAATATCACAGGATGACTATAAGCGCGCGGTGAACAAGATACAAACGCTAACTGACAGCTTTATTGACATTGCCGAACAAGCTGGACAAAACAAAGAGGCAGAATTGATGGAGGTCTAGCCCGGCTATAGGCTAGCTTAAAACTTCCCCGGAAACAGCAGAGCAACATAGCCTCCAAATGCCTTGAGCAACTCTCCTTACTCCTTCCTACTAATAGCCTTTCCCAATGCTGAGTGATACAATGGTAGCTACCAGATAAGCTATGAAAAAAATCAGTCCACTACCCAACCATATAGCCTTCATTATGGACGGCAATGGTCGCTGGGCAGAGCAGCATGGACTGCCCAGGCTTGAAGGCCACCGGGCGGGGATAGAAAGCGCCCGCTCGGTAATTGAATGCCTGGGAGAATACCACATAGGGTATGTAACACTATATAGTTTCTCCACGGAAAACTGGCAGCGACCCGAAGATGAGGTTAGGGGTCTGCTCAAGATATTAAAGGAGTCAATAGGCAAAGAGACTGCCGAGTTTCACAAAAGGGGGATTAGAATCCGCCACCTCGGTCGCCTTGAAGAGCTGCCGCCACACCTTAAACTGGCGATAAAAAGGGCTGTTGGGCTAACCAAAAACAATACCCAAATGACCCTAAGCTTTGCCTTTAACTACGGTTCGCGCCTTGAAATCCTGGACGCGGTACGCAGCATCATAACCGAGGGTATCCCACCCCGGGATATAGATGACAAACTATTTAATAGCTATCTCTATACCACCGGTCTGCCTGATGTTGACCTGGTTATTCGCACCGGTGGCGACCTGCGTATCAGTAATTTCCTTTTGTGGCAATCGGCCTACAGTGAATACTACTTCACCGAAGTGCTGTGGCCTGACTTTAATACTGAAGAGCTTGAGAAAGCACTGGTATCCTATAGTCAGCGGCAAAGGCGCTTCGGCGGATTATAATAAATGCTCAAAAAGAGACTTATCACGGCACTCGTTATCCTGCCTCTGCTGGTGGCTGCTGTCTGGTTTGACAAGCCGTTACCTTGGCTTACCATAGTTGTCGCTATCTGGGGAGTGCTGGCCGCCTTTGAATTCTATAGAGTAGTTAAAACCTCAAATGTGCTGCCACTTACCGGCTTCGGGCTAATCTGGACACTATTTTTTATCATAAGCCCTCATTGTGACTGGGCCTATATTAATCCGCTACTCCTAACCTCAGCAGTAGTGCTGCCCCTAATTTGGCTCTTAGCCCGCCGCCAGAAGGAAGGCGCTTTTATAAGCTGGGCCTGGACAATAGCTGGTATTCTCTATGTTGGCTGGCTGCTAAGTCATTTTGTCGCCCTGAGGGGAATGGACTTCGGCCGTGACTGGGTATTCTTTGCCCTGTTCATCACCTTTGCTTCTGACTCGGCGGCCTACTTTGTCGGCAGAGCCTGGGGAAGGCGTCGGCTTGCCCCCAGCATCAGCCCAGGAAAGACCTGGGAAGGGGCAATTGGTGGCATCTTGTTTGCCATTATAACAGGCCAGCTTCTGGTTGTGCTCCTTGACCTACCCCTCAACTACTGGCAAGCAATACCCCTGGCACTGGCAGTCAGTATCTTCGGGCAAGCCGGTGACCTGGTTGAGTCTTTGTTCAAGCGCAATATGGGGGTAAAGGACTCGGGTAAAATATTACCCGGGCACGGGGGCTTTCTTGACCGCATGGACAGCATTGTCTTTGCCGGCGTAGTTGTATACTACTATGTAGTATTATTCATTGGCTGATTGGCATTTTGACTTGACCTCTGGCACATGCTACAGTGTTGGCGATACCAGACTGTGGAGGTCCCGATGAAAGCGGTGCGAATAATTGCCCCATTTACTGTTAGCGCAGTAGCGTTCATCTTGTCTTACCTTGCCGCTCGTGATGGCGGGTTAGGCTACTATGGTGTAGTGATATTGGGGATTGGCGTACTTCTTGCCGCAGCCGGGATTTACTTAGCCGCGCGCGACTAAGTGACGCTGGCAGCACAAACCTCAAGCAGGAAAAAGCGGTCATACCCATCAGTGTACTTGACCAATAGCCCCTCAAGGTGTGGTTCCCCCTTGAATACTTCCTCCAAATCTAGCAAATTACGCTTGTCTGTGTGATAATATGTAATATGGCTGGTGCAGTAAAACGGCTGGCGGTGCTGGGCTCAACCGGCTCCATAGGCCGGCAGACGCTGGAAGTAGTCCATGCCCTGCCCGATAGATTTGACATAGTTGGGCTGGCAGCAGGCAGTAACACTGCCCTGCTGGAAAGACAGGTTAAAGAGTTTAAGCCAAAGTTCGTCTGTTACCAAAACCGAGAAGCCAACCCCATAAGTGGAGACTACCAGTTCCTGTCTATGGAAGAAATGGCAACCCATCCCCAGGTTGATACTGTTGTTATCGCCACACCGGGAAGCTCAGGGCTAGGCCCAACGCTGGCTGCAGCCAGGGCGGGTAAAAATATCGCCCTGGCCAATAAGGAATCCCTGGTTACCGCCGGCCACATTATTATAAGGGAGGCAAAACTAAGCGGTGCCCGCATTATGCCCATTGATAGTGAGCACAGCGCTATCTGGCAGTGCCTTGAGGGGGAGGTAAAGCCAGCCACCCGGCTTATTCTGACCGCCTCCGGGGGAGCCTTCCGTGGCTACACGCCGGCACAGCTAGAGAAGGTAACCGCCGAGCAGGCATTAAAACATCCCTCCTGGCAAATGGGGAAAAAGGTCACCATCGACTCGGCTACGCTGATGAACAAGGGGCTTGAGGTCATTGAAGCCCACTGGTTGTTTGGCATGCCATATGACAATATCAGGGTTCTAATCCACCCCCAGAGCATTGTTCATTCCATAGTTGAGTTTATAGATGGCTCAGCTCTAGCCCAGCTAAGCTGCCCCGACATGCGCCTGCCCATTCAATATGCCCTGACCTACCCGGAACGCCTGTCCAATCCAGAACTGCCCCAGCTTAATTGGGACACTATCAGCCACCTCGACTTTGAACAGCCTGATTGGGATACTTTCCCCTGCCTCAGGCTGGCTATAGAAGCCGGCAAGAAAGGCGGAACCTTCCCAGCGGTACTCTGCGCCGCTGACGAGGTAGCTATTGAGCTTTTTCTATCACATGGTATCAAATTCACCCAGATTTCAAGCCTTATAGAGCAAGTGCTAAGCCAGCATCAGCCTAATGCCCAACCCTCTCTGGCAGAAATTACGGCAGCCGATAACTGGGCAAGGGACAAGGTTTTCAAGCTCGCTTCAGGAGATAAAAACCCATGCTGATCAATATACTGATAGGCTTAGTCGTTATCTCGGTGATTATAACTGCCCATGAATTGGGACATTTTGTTACCGCCAAGGCGGTAGGGGTAAGGGTGGAGGAATTTGGGCTTGGCTTCCCGCCGCGCCTATTGTCAGTAAAGCGTGGTGGAACAATATATTCACTAAATGCCATACCCTTTGGCGGCTTTAACAAACTAGCCGGCGAGGAAGACCCCGAAGTACCAAACAGCCTGGCCGGCAAGGGTATTGGCACCAGATTGCTTGTCCTTAGCGCCGGTTCACTGATGAATATCCTGCTGGCACTCCTTTTATTCTCAATTACTTTCATGATTCCCCAGAATATAAGAACCGGGGATGTATTGGTGGAAGAAGTTGCCCCAGATTCCCCGGCAGCCACGGCCGGCATCATGCCGGAAGATATTATCCTTAGCCTGAATGAAAAACCGGTCAACAGCAATTTTGACCTGCAGCGCTATATCCAGCTCAACCTGGGCAATGAGATTACTATACTCGTCCAGCACAGCGATGCCACTACCGAGAGCTTTCAACTGACCCCCAGGTGGAAGCCCCCGGAAGGAGAGGGGTCAATCGGGGTGGCAATCAAAACTATAAATACGACCGTTACCCGTCAATCCTACCCCTTCTGGGAAGCAATCCCCAGGGGGTTTATTGGACTTATTGAGACCTGTATTTTATACAAGAACGGAATGGTCGGTGTTATCATGGGCGCGGTACCAGCAGAATTTATAGGGCCAGTGGGCATTGCCCAGGCCACTGGAGAAATAGCCAGTTACGGCATAGTTCCGTTGCTGGAGTTTGCCGCCTTCATTAGCCTGATACTGGGTATTCTCAATCTTTTTCCATTACCAGCCCTTGATGGTGGCAGAATTGCCTTCGTCCTTCTAGAGTGGGTCCGCCGGGGTAAGCGCATCTCACCAAAGAGGGAAGGCCTGGTGCACCTGATTGGCTTTATTTTATTTATGGTACTAATGCTGGCAATCACCCTCCAGGATATTATACGTATAGCAAGTGGAGAAAGCATAATACCATGAACCAGCGTAGGGTCTCTAAAGCAATAAAAATCGGCAAGGTAACCGTTGGCGGTGGCGCCCCCATCGTGGTGCAGTCCATGACCAAGACCGACACAAGTGATGTTATGTCAACTATCGCCCAGATTAAGGAGCTGGAAGGTTATGGTTGTGAACTGGTGCGAGTCGCCGTGCCTGATACCAAAGCTTCCCAGGCTCTGTCAGCTATATAAAGGGGGATTTCCCTACCATTGATTGCTGATATCCACTTTGACTATCGCCTGGCCTTAATGGCGCTTTCTGCCGGCGTTGACGGGCTGCGGTTAAACCCAGGCAATATCAGCCAGCCGGATAAGGTGACCGCCATTGTTCGTGTCGCCAGAGAAAGAAATGTCCCCATTCGCATCGGGGTAAATGCCGGCAGCCTGCCCAAGCGAGCCAACCCCAAAATGACCACCGCCCAGCAGATGGTAGCGGTGGCAATGGAGCAGATAAAACTTCTGGAAAGCCTTAATTTTGACCTGATTAAGGTGTCCCTCAAGGCTTTTGATGTGCCGACTACCATAGAAGCCTACCGGGATATCGCCCAAAAGATGCCCTACCCGTTGCACATCGGCATTACCGAAGCCGGCCCCCCAAGAAGCGGTATTATCCGCAGCGTTGCCGGCATAAGCCCCCTGCTTTATATGGGCATTGGTGATACCATCCGGGTATCACTATCTGCCCACCCCAGAGAAGAGGTAATCGCCGCCTATGAAATCCTGAAAAGCCTGGACTTACGCAGCCACGGCCCGATACTGGTCAGCTGCCCCTCCTGCGGCCGGGCTGAGGTTGATATTATAGAGCTGGCCCAGGCGGTAGAAGAGAAACTGATGCAAATTGACAAGCCGATAAAGGTAGCCGTTATGGGCTGCGTGGTCAATGGCCCCGGCGAAGCCAAAGACGCCGATATCGGCATCGCCTGCGGCAAGGGCAAAGCTGTGCTGTTTAAGAAGGGCAAAAAGATTGGCGTGGTGGAAGAAAAGGATTTTATTAAGGTGCTGATGAGGGAGGTGGAGAAAATGATCGCGCGATGATTAACTATCTCAAGTTCACAATACTTTTGTATTTTAGGGGAGGAATAAAGTGAAAAAACTAGTCTTTATACCAGTTCTGGCTGTTCTATTACTGGCATCTGCTTGCCAGATCAACGGGAATACACATACTACTCCTATACCAACAACATCTGTGCCTCCGGTGACCGGGGAAGAAGCCCCAGACGATATTGTGACGCCCCCCGGTGGCCCGGCATACAGGGCTAATGTCCACCAGGAGGGGGTGGAAAATCCCTGGCCTCCAATTGAGAGCAGTGAAGTGGTTCTGGGTGATAATGACGATGCTCTTAATCTCACCTACAGGAATTACATAGAAACAAAAGCCGGGCAAACTAGAAATAACATTCTCTACATAAGAACACCCGGCAGAGATATCCAAAGCCTGAACCTTTATGCTGGTGATATCCCTACCGGAATAGAAGTTGCAGAGAGGATGCGATGGCATGGAGGTAGTCCCGGAATGGTTGTCCCAGTTCTTTTAATAGAAGTTTCTCAGGACGTTGAACCGGGGGAATACACCTTTGAAATCGGTGTGGAAATTAACGGTAAAGACTATAGTACAGTACCCTGCACAATTAAAATCATAGAATAGG
>JAUWZL010000019.1 GCA_030615305.1 Dehalococcoidia bacterium | reverse complement strand
GGGTGTATCTAAGTGAGGCCGATGCCAATCTGGTAGCCGAGGCAGCCCAAAGTACCGGGGTTAAGCTATCAGCCCATGCTCCTTACTATCTCAATTTTAATGCCCATGAGCCAAGAAAAATCAGAGCCAGCCAGGGAATCCTGCGCAAAGCCGCCCGCATCGCCTCAATATGTGGCGCCCAAAGCCTGGTTTTCCATTCCGGCTTTTATCTAGGTGACCCACCACAGGTAGCTTACCAGGCGGTAAAGAAATACCTGACGGAAGTGCTAAGCCGACTCAAAGAGGAAAATATTAATATGTGGCTCAGGCCTGAGGTCAGCGGTAAAGGCAGCCAGTTTGGCACTATAGATGAAATACTGGAGCTTTGCACCGAGCTAGAAGGAATGGCTCCCTGTATTGACTTTGCTCACTGGCATGCCCGAAGCGGGGGCTTTAATTCCTACCCTGAGTTTGCCTCAATCCTAAGGCAAATCAATGACAAATTAGGCAAGGCCTCCCTGGGCAATATGCACATTCACATTTCCGGCATCGCTTATGGCCAAAAGGGGGAGAAAAGCCACCTAAACCTAAAAGAATCAGACCTGCAGTATACTGAGCTGCTTAAAGCCTTAAAAGACTATAGCGTCAAGGGGATGGTTATCTGTGAGAGCCATAACATAGAAGGTGATGCCCTGCTGCTTAAGGAAAGCTACCATGCCCTGCCCTAAGAAACTGGAACCAAGTGCCTAGTACCATTTTCCTAATCTGTTCCTTTCATATTTATGTCCGTTTCTGGTATAATATAAGCAGGTAAAGAAGGGATAATTTATTGAGGTAACCGATGAGAATAAACTGGAAGCGTAGCGCCATAATATATATAGCCATTATTATTGCTACTGTGGTCTTCTTCACACTTATTTTGCCTGGGGATGACAAACCGAAGGAAATTCCGCTAAGCCAAGCCATAGATATGTCGCAAAACAACGAGATTAAGAAGATTGTGGTTGAAAGTGACACCATAAATATTACGGCTATGGATGGCACCGAGCTTGTAACCTTTAAGGAAGTAAACGCCAGTATATATGAGATTGAAGGGCTGAACCTTGAAGGAGTGGAGGTCGAGATAGAGGGAGCCAGGGGCATTGACTGGGGTGCATTGTTTATTAACTTCCTCCCCCTGATATTCATTATCGCCCTGTTTTTCTTCCTCTTCCGCCAGGCACGTGGGGCTAACAACCAGGCAATGAGCTTTGGCCGCTCTAAAGCCCGAATGTTCTCAGCTAATACACCAACGGTAACCTTTGATGATGTGGCCGGGGTTGAGGAAGCCAAACAGGAGCTGCGTGAAGTGGTAGACTTCCTCAAGTCTCGTGAGAAGTTCCAGTCCCTAGGAGCCCGTATCCCCAAAGGCATGCTGCTAATAGGACCGCCGGGTACGGGTAAGACATTAATGGCCCGAGCCATAGCTGGTGAAGCTGGGGTACCCTTCTTCTCCATCAGCGGCAGCGAATTCGTGGAGATGTTTGTTGGTGTTGGTGCCTCAAGGGTACGTGACCTCTTTGAACAGGCTAAGCGTAATGCACCATGTATTATCTTCATTGACGAGATTGATGCCGTCGGCCGTCACCGTGGTGCCGGGCTGGGCGGCGGTCATGATGAGAGGGAGCAAACCCTGAACCAGATTCTGGTAGAGATGGACGGTTTTGATACCGCTACCAGTGTCATTGTTCTGGCGGCTACCAACCGACCGGATATACTTGATACCGCCTTACTCCGTCCCGGTCGTTTTGACCGGCGGATAATCCTTGACCATCCGGATATTAACGGCCGGACTGCCATCCTTAAAATCCATACCAAAGGTAAGCCACTGGCCGAGTCGGTTAATCTGGAATCGCTGGCTAAACAGACGGTTGGTTTCAGCGGTGCTGACCTGGCCAACCTGGTCAACGAGGCCGCCATCCTGGCTGCCAGACGCAACCAGAAGGCTATTGAGATGCAGGAGCTTGAGGAGTCTATAGACCGAGTGATAGCCGGCCCGGAAAGAAAGAGCCGTAAGATAAGCCCCAAGGAAAAGGAAATCCCCGCCTATCACGAGGCCGGGCACGCCCTTGTTGCCAAAATATTGCCCAATGCCGACCCGGTACACAAAATCTCCATAGTGGCTCGTGGCATGAGCCTGGGTCATACCCGGCAACTGCCTACCGAAGACCGCTACCTGCTGACTCGCTCCCAATTTAGGGATATGCTGGCTACCCTGCTCGGTGGTCATGGTGCCGAGGAGCTGGTCTTTGGCGAACTAAGCACCGGAGCCTCCGATGATATCAAGCGGGCGACCGATCTTGCCCATAAGATGGTCACCGAATTTGGCATGAGCGATAAACTGGGACCTCGCACCTTCGGCAACAAACAGGAGATGGTCTTCCTCGGCCGTGAAATCGCCGAGCAACGGGACTATGGAGACAAGATAGCCAATATGATTGATGAGGAAGTGCACGACATCATCCAGAAGGCTCACCAGACAGCCAAGGAGATTCTGGGTGAAAATAAGCCGAAATTAAAATACATTGCTGAAAAGCTGGTCGCTCAGGAGACCCTGGAGGGTGAAGAGCTTGAGGCAGTATTTGGTGAACCTGTGCCCACCGCACAGCCAGAAGCCAGGGAAACACCGGTTCCGACACCAGTAAGGGAAAAGGCTAAGGCCAAGCCAAGGCCTGTGTCCCGGAAGGCTCCAAGCTTAAGACGCCAGCCAAAGCAAGCCCCGGCGACATCTTAGGGCGGGAAAGCCCCAACATCCTAAACAAGAAATCTAGCCCCATAAAAGTTAGCCTTCTGAAAAAGTAGGAGGAGCAGTACCAGATGGTAGCAATTACCAATGAGCCTATTTCTCCTGAAATTGTGGTTAACCAGGTTAAAACTGATGGCAGTGGTTGCTTGGTCACCTATATTGGCTTGATTCGCGACCAATCACGAGGTAAACCGGTTCTTTCAGTGGAATACAGCGACGCTTATGGAACAGCAGAGGAAAGGCTTAAAGAGATAGTTAGTGAAGCAAGAGCTAAATGGCAACTAAATGGCATGGCTATGCACCACCGCATAGGCAAACTAAAGGTGGGTGATATTAATCTGGTCGTTGCTGTTGCCTCTGCTCATCGCGAGGAAGGTTTTGCCGCCTGCCAGTATGCCATTGACCAGTTCAAGCAAAAACTGCCCACCCAGAAAAAAGAAACCTATCAGGACGGCACTGTGTTTGAAGGAGGGTAAACGGGCAGCCACACCGTCCGATTGGGACTATTTCTTTCTTTCGACCACGAAGTCTGCCAGGGCAAACAATGCTTTGCGGCCTGGCTTGTCTGGCAGCAGATGAAGATTAGAGCACGCCTTGGTACTATAATCAGAGGCAACCTGGTAGCATTCTTCAATAATTGATAAGTTACGAACCAGTTCTAGTGCCTCTATCATATTCTTTTGTCCATCACCCTCGTTATTGAAAATCCTCTTTACCGGGTTATCTTCAGGATAACGCTCTAAAAGTAAAAGTGACGGCAGGGTGATAGTGCCCTGAGCCAAATCTGAACCAACAGGCTTGCCCATTTCTTTCTCAGTGCCAACAAAATCCAGGACATCATCTACTATCTGAAAGGCAATGCCCAGATTATAACCGTAGTCTTTTATAACCTGGATTGCCGCCTCCGGGGCCTGGCTCAAAATAGCCCCCGACTCAGTAGCCATAGCGAACAAAGAGGCTGTTTTACCGGCAATCCGCTCAATGTATTGGTCATAGGTCTGTTCCAGGCCAAAAGCACTAAAGCCCTGCCTTAACTCAGCTCTAGAAATGGCCTCAAGAGTTTGAGCAAAGAGCCTGACCACACGTAGATTTCCAGTAGCGGCGGCAAATTCTCCAGCCCGGGCAAATAGGTAGTCACCCAGAATTACAGCCTTATCCACCCCCCAAAGTTCATTAATTGTTGGTCGCCCACGGCGAACGCTGGCTTTATCAACGGCATCATCATGAACCAGAGTGGCAATGTGCAGAAGCTCACTGGCAGTCGCCATTGGTAGCAGATTCTGCAAGTCGTAGTTATAGAACTTGCCAGCTAGCAGGGTAAGCATCGGCCTAATTATCTTGCCACCAACCAGAATCTGGCTTAACATTTTGTGGAGTTCAGGAAAGGTATTATGTTGGCTGTCAACCAGCAACCTAAACTGCTCTTCTACCTTAACCAGGTCTTCCTGAACTGGCTCATAAATTGTGCTTAACCTCAAGAATTTCCACCCTTTCAAGCAATTTTTGTAGGGTTATTGGCCCAGTCGGCTGGTTTCCTCAGCCACCAAGCCTTCGTCCAGCTTAACAAATAGAGGTTCGGGTGGCAGTAGTTTTTGCCCCGGTTCTGGTGCCATTGGCTGCCAGCCGTAATCTTCTATATTGCCCTCAAAACCAAGCATCCGATGCAGCTTCTGGGAGCTAAACGGCAAAAAGGGATAGAGTGCTGTTTTCAGACAAGAAATTACGTATAAAGCCACGTACAGGGAGTCAGCGGCTGCCTGTCTATCTCCCTTAATATTTTTCCATGGCGATTTTTTATCTAAATAACGGTTGGTTTCGTGAGCTACCAGCATAGCTGCCATTATTGCCTGTTTGAACTGACACTTGGAGAGACGGTCATCCATTTCTCTGAAAAGAAATTTTTTAGTGTCTTCGATTACATTCATGCTGGAGTCATCTAAGATATTCGTTGTGCCCAAATCTTTCTTAGGGTCTAGAGATTCTAGATATTCATGAATCTCGTTATACTTACTATGAGTTGGCACACAGCCGTTAAAGTTGCGATAGACAAAGGTAAGCACCCGCTGCACCAGGTTGCCATAAGTAGCCACCAGTTCATCATTGTTACGGCGAATAAACTCGCGCCAGGAAAAATCGGTGTCCCCGGTCTCGGGCATGTTCACTGATAGCAGATAACGCAGCGGGTCAGGGTCATAGCGGGATAGATAATCAGGCAACCAAACCGCCCAGTTGCGGCTACTGGAAAGCTTCCTGCCCTCAATAGTCAGGTATTCATTGGCTGGTACATCATAAGGTAGATTAAGCCCGTCATAGCCCATTAGCATCGCTGGCCAGATAATGGTGTGGAAGAGAATATTGTCCTTGCCAATGAAATAATAGCTCTTTACCTCACCCTGCCAGAAATCACGCCACTTTTCGCTATCCCCGGTTGACTTAGCCCATTCCTTGGTCGCCGAGAGATAACCGATAACAGCCTCAAACCAGACATAGAGACGCTTGCCAGGAAAGCCATCAAGGGGCACAGGTACTCCCCAATCTATATCACGGGTAATAGCCCTGTCTCTGAGTCCCGCCTCAAGGTAGCGCTTGGTAAAATTAAGCACATTCAGCCGCCAGTGACCCTGCTGCCGTACCCAGGATAGGAGCCTATCCTCAAAGGCGGTGAGCCTAAAGAAAAAATGCTCTGAGTCCTTAAACTGAGGAGCAGTGCCACACACACCACAGCGAGGCTCAACAAGCTCAGCCGGGGTTAGCGGCTGACCACACTGGTCGCACTGGTCACCCCGGGCTCCGCTGTAGCCGCAGTAGGGGCAGGTGCCCTCAATATAGCGGTCAGGCAGAAATCGCCGGCAGTTGGAGCAGAAAGGTTGTGATACGGTAGCTTTGTAGATATAGCCCTTGTCAAGGAGGGTAAGAAAGATATCCTGTGCCACCTCAGCGTGGTTGGTAGTGCCGGTTGTGGTGAATAAATCAAAGGAAATGCCCAGTTGCCGCCACGAGCTAAGAAACTGCTGGTGATACTTGCTGGCTATCTCAGCTGGCGCCTTGCCCTCCTGCTCCGCCCTAATAGTTATTGGCGTGCCATGCTGGTCCGAGCCCGATACCATCAGCACTTCATTACCTTTGGTACGATGGTAACGGGCAAATATGTCTGGCGGTAAGTAGGCACCGGCAATCTGGCCTAGATGAAGTGGGCTGTTGGCATAAGGCCAGGCGACACCGATAAAAATCCTCTCGCTCATGATAATCTAGTCTTTGCTAACATCGGGTTCCTGAAAGAAGGTGAGTACCATTTCCCCCTTCATTTCCTTATAGCGGGCGTAACCCTTCTTGATGGCACACTCTATGCAGTAGCGAACCGTCTCTCCCTTTTCTACCTCAACCCCGTCTTCCTCATCAATTGCCAGGTAACGCTCGGGATACGGTATTATGCGCTGGCAAACATGACACTGAACTTCCCCCAGAGAGATACAACCTCGGCGCATGATTAACCCCTTTCTAAACCTTGAGGTAATTTGAGCCAGGCCCGGTAAAGCTCTTTCTTTGACACGCCTGTCTCTCCAGCTACCCTGGCTATCGCCTCTTTAGCCATTACCCCGGACATTTGCAGGTCTTCTAACTGCCGCTCAATATCTGGTGTCAATTGCGGCTTAGCCTTCTCCTTTTTTCCTTCAATAACCAGAGTGAATTCACCTTTCGGCTCGGTGAAGTGCTCAAGGGCTTGCCTTATCGTTCCCCGGAAAACCTCTTCATGGATCTTGGTAAGCTGGCGGCAGATAGCGGCCCTTCTATCTCCGAGAACAAGCAGTATATCATTCAGCGCCTCCTTTACCCGATGGGGTGCTTCCAGAGCCACAATAGTGCCCAGCTCAGTGGCAACCGATTCAAGAAGACGCTGCCGGTCACCAGACTTCCGAGGTAAAAAGCCAATGTAGATAAACCTGTATGTGGGCAGCCCCGAAATAACCAGTGCCGTGATAATAGCCGAAGGTCCCGGAATAGGCACCACCGGTATGCAGCGCTGACTGGCAGCGACTATAAGCTCATAACCCGGGTCGGAAATGCCCGGTGTACCCGCTTCAGAAACAAGAGCCACATCAACCTCCTCAAGCCTCCCCAGGATATAACCCAGCTTGGCCCGCTTATTCTGCTCATGGTAGCTGGTCATAGGAGTTTTAATATCATACGTGTTGAGTAGTCGCTTAGTCTTACGCGTATCTTCAGCGGCAATAAGCTTCACTTCATGCAGCGTCCTGAGAGCACGCAGGGAGATATCCTCCAAGTTACCAATAGGAGTCGCCACAACATAAAGGATAGGCATTGCCCTTAATCCTCCCCAGTTAGGCTATTATAACCTAAAGCCTGTTTATTCGTCTATACGTGCCCAAAGATTTATAAACCTGTCCCTTTGCCAGAAAAAAGGTCTGTTGGCAGCCCCTACTTTCAGCAGCCCCATATCTTTGCCTTCCAAATTGGTGTTCTCCTTTGCTTCCTTGACTTTAATCTATGGCTTTTGCTATAGTCTCCTTTTAAGGAGGGACAGGTATGAACCCACCCCAGTTTCGGCAAATGCGTCGTGCCTATGGATTTGACGAAGTGGCTATAGTGCCCGGAGATATAACCGTAAATCCAGACCAGACAAAAATCGACTTTGAGATAGGTAACCTTACCTTTGCCATTCCAATTATAGCCGCCGCTATGGATGCCGTGACTGATGTCAACTTCGCCATTGCCATGAGCAAACTGGGTGGGCTGGCTGTGCTCAACCTGGAGGGAGTGCAGACCCGGTATGATAACCCCCAGGAGATACTGGCCGAAATTGCCCAGGCATCGGATAGCGAAGTTACCTCCTTACTCCAAAGAATATATGCTCAACCGATTAAGGAAAACCTTGCCGCTGAGCGAATACAGGCGATTAAGAGCTCAGGGGCAACATGCGCTGTTTCAGTAACCCCAGCCAATACCAAACGCTTGGCCCCTATAGCTGCTGAAGCTCAGGCTGATATTCTGGTCGTCCAGTCCACGGTTACCACCGCCCGCCACATATCCAAAAGCTATCGCGGGCTAATCTTTACCGAGCTCTGTAAATCGGTATCCATGCCGGTGGTTGTGGGCAACTGCGTAAGTTTCAGCACCTGCTTAGAGCTCATGAGAACCGGAATCTCCGCGGTTCTGGTGGGTGTTGGCCCCGGTGCTGCCTGCACTACCAGAGAAGTCCTAGGGGTAGGTGTGCCTCAGATAACAGCCACCATAGATTGTGCCGCCGCCAGGGATGAATATCTAAAAGAGTCTGGCAGATATGTCCCCATAATTACCGATGGCGGTTTTAGCAAGGGTGGGGAGTTATGTAAAGCCTTCGCCGCCGGCGCTGATGCTGCTATGCTCGGCTCCATTCTTGCCCAGGCTAAAGAAGCCCCCGGGCTGGGTTATCACTGGGGCATGTCTCACCCACACCCGGCACTCCCCCGAGGCACCAGAATAAAAGTCGGCACCAGCGGCACTCTGGAACAAATCCTCTTTGGGCCAACCTCAGTTACCGATGGCAGTCAAAACTTGGTCGGCTCCTTACGCACGGCAATGGGTGTCTGCGGAGCAGCCACCATTAAAGAGATGCACCAGGCTGAGATGGTAATCGCTCCGGCTATTATTACCGAGGGAAAATCCTGGCAACTTTCACGTCCAAGCTAGATTGAGACGAACTTAGCCTGACAAAGAGCCTAGTAAAAGCCTAGCCCCTGCCAAACAACACCCTTAAGGTGCTATTCCTCTTCTTCCTCCTCGATTATTGGGCTGGCTTCTTCTCTGACCTGAGGCAGCAAAGCCCTTGCCTTCATCCGCTTTCGCTTTGAGGGCAGAGTCAGGCTATCAATCATCTGGTGTAACTTTTTGAATCTCCCCACTGGCTGCCCCGGGGCGGCTTCAACCACCACCACATCCACACCTGCCTCCCAGAGAACCTGAAGCTCATTTGTGGCTACATTTGATGGCACCGGAACAAGCAGAGGTTTGGTCAATAAATCAGCCAAGCGCTTAAAAATCATAAGATGATGCCAGGTAAGGCAATAGCCTCCCTTCTGGTGGCTGGTGACAAACACGGCATCCGCTTGCAGTTCATTAATTGCCTTCAGCAAGCCTTCATCCAGTGAAGCCTCTATTGCCAGAATCTTGCCCACCTTTTCCGCTTCAAGTATTGCCAGTGACATTTTAGCCGCCGGGAAAAGCAAAAAGTCACCGCCAGTCTTCTCAACCTGTTTTATACCTTGCTGGTTAATGCTATCAAGCCAAGCTCCCCAGGGGATGTCAGGCACCGCCTGAACCGTCTCTTCAAGCGTCTTAATCCCTGAGCCTAGCTTGGCCATGGGTAGCAGCCCGGCATCAGCCCCAGCCACAAGGTCAGCCAGGCTATCAACACTAGCCTGAGGCAGGCTAGCAACGAGCAACATCCTAGGCTTTGAAACAGTCTGTGCCGCCCTAAATCCCATTGGTGGGGGCTCAGCCTGCAAAGCCTGCTTTAATTTATTTATGAAGCAACTCATCTATCCTCCAATCGCCTGATTTAGCCGCGGAGCCAGCGAAGAGATTCGAACTCTTGACCGGCGGTTTACGAAACCGCTGCTCTACCCCCTGAGCTACGCTGGCTTACTGAAGTATATCATAAAATCAGCCAGCTAATAAAAGATATTATCTTCACTTTCCCCTTTGATAATGAGCCTAACCTAGCGGGGTGTTTAAGAGGGGCGTAGCAGCTCATCTTCTTGATGGATGTTCATCCAGAGGGATGTTAAGAGAAGCATAGCTCATCCCTTATTGACAGACTGTTGTCTTAAGGTGTGTTAAGAGGGGCGTTAGCCCCTCTTTCTTCTGCCCCCTCTCCTTTCAAGGAGAGGGGGATTAAGGGGGTGAGGTTGGTGAGCTTGATAAGCAACCCAAACAAATAGTAAAATAACATCAAAAGGTGGTTGCTGACAAAGTTTCAAGATTTCCTGTTAAAGTCAAAAACATGGGGGAGGTAATAGACGTATGGGATTTTTAGACCGTATGAAAGCTTCAGTAAAGCGAATTCATTTGACTTATCTAGGAGGTTGTCCTGACATTCCTAAACGCCAATCTGTCGAGGTCGAACGGCAGGGAGACAATCTAGACATATATGTCTCCCATAAAGATGATCCTATTGCCAGTATTCCGGTATCCGCTATTAAATCGGTTAAGCTTGAACGAGCTAGCAGTCGCTCTCTCGGTAAAGCCGCAGGTGGTGCGGTTGTGGGAGGTGCGCTCGCAGGGCCTGCGGGAGCTCTTCTTGTTGGAGCACTTGGTGGACGTAAGAAAAAAGAGAGTGTAATTGTAGCCACCATCCAGTACGGCTCTGCAGAGTTAGAAGTCCTTTTCGGTGGTGCAAATGTAGAAAGAAATTATCCTAGGTTCGTTCAGTTGCTTAAATGAATGACACGTTTTATGGCTTTCGCGGGAGTGAGGAGATGACTATAGAAACCGGCACCTGGAAGGTAAAGAGCGGGCTAGCCCAGATGCTTAAGGGCGGCGTCATAATGGACATTGTAAACGCTGAGCAGGCCAGTATTGCCCAAGAAGCTGGTGCCTGTGCCGTAATGGCCCTGGAGAGAGTGCCCTCGGATATCCGGGCAACAGGCGGTGTCGCCCGCATGGCCGACCCCAAGGTTATTGAGGAGGTTATGAAGGCAGTCTCAATACCGGTAATGGCCAAGTGCCGCATCGGACACTTTGTTGAGGCCCAGATACTTGAGGCCCTCGGTGTTGACTTCATTGATGAATCTGAGGTGCTTACCCCGGCTGATGAGAATAACCATGTCTGGAAGCAAGACTTTAAGGTCCCCTTTGTCTGCGGCTGCCGCAACCTGGGTGAAGCCCTGCGTCGTATCGC
>JAUWZL010000052.1 GCA_030615305.1 Dehalococcoidia bacterium | reverse complement strand
CCCAGTAACTAACACCATAACCGCCCCAGTCTATCACCTCACTGCCTTCGCTGTTATGGCTCACACGGCACCCCCTGCCTTTACCATCTCTGAACTGACTATAGCCCCCACTGAGGTCAAGGCCGGAGACAGCGTAACCATTACCGCCCTGGTGACCAATACCGGCGACCTACCCGGTAGTTATGAGCTAACCCTTATGATAAATAACGAGGTAGTAGAAACCAGGGTCATTACCTTGCCCGGTGGCGCTAGTGAACTGGTTGCCTTCAACATAACCGAGGATACTGCTGATTTCTACCTGCTCAACCTAAATGGCCTGTCAGGTTCTTTCCTGGTCAGGGAAAGCGCTGCCTTTACCATCTCTGAACTGACTATAGCCCCCACCGAGGTCAAAGCCGGAGACAGCGTAACCATTACCGCCCTGGTGACCAATACCGGCGACCTACCCGGTAGCTATGAGCTAACCCTTATGATAAATAACGAGGTCGTAGAAACAAGGGTCATTACCTTGCCCGGTGGCGCTAGTGAACTGGTTGCCTTCAACATAACCGAGGATACTGCTGATTTCTACTTGCTCAACCTAAATGGCCTGTCAGGCTTTTTCCTGGTCAAAGGGAGTGCTGCCCCGGCCGTAACACCCGACCAAACAGCAACACCCAGCCAAATAGCAACACCCAGCCAAACAGCAATACCCAGCCCGGCTCCAAATGAGCCTACTACTAACTGGTGGCTGGTCGGTGGCATCTACGCAGCAAACATAGCCCTTCTTATTATTATCCTGCGCCTTATTAGACACAAAACTGGGAAATCTGCGATCTAATTAGAAGACCTTAAGAGGCTAGTTCCACCTTTTGATGGTGTGAATAGTGGTCGCCTTGAAGCTGGCATAAACCTCCTTACCGGTAGTAAGGTCGAGCTCTTGTGCCGACCTCTTGGTTACCACAACCAGCAGAGGAAAACCACAGTCTACTTCTATTCTCACAATAGGTCCTATAGGGGTTATTTTGGTTACAATGCCAACGAATCTATTTCTAGCGCTGCTCATTCCCTCTAATACTGTTAAAGTTATGTCCTCGGGCCTGATGAGGACATAAACCCTGTCGCCTAGCGCATAATCTGAGATTGCTTGAAGGGCAATGTCATTGACATTTATTGTGACCAGATCACCATCTTTTGCTGACACCACTCCGCTTAATATGTTCTCAATGCCAACGAACTCAGCTACCGGTCTACTTTGGGGTGAACTGAATATATCACTAGGACTGCCTGCTTGTAGCAGTTCACCATTCATCAGCACCCCGATTCTGCCCGCCAGGTGCTGTCCCTGGGATAGGTCATGGGTGGCCATGACTACGGTTGTTCTTTGTTCTCCAATAATGCGCGCCAGAACCTCCTCTATCTTTGCCGAGGCAACCGGGTCAAGATTGGCCGTGGGCTCATCAAGCAGCAGCACCTCTGGCCTGGTAGCCAGAGCCCGGGCTATAGCCACCCGTTGTGCCTCACCACCAGAAAGTGTTCTAGCATTCCGGCTCTTATAGTCAGCCAGAGCCACCAGTTCCAGGACATCTCCTACCATCTGCTCTATAATTTTGCCTTTCTCGTGTCTCCACCTCAGCCCACAGGCTACATTCTCATAAACACTCATACTGAATACTATCGGCTTTTGCTGGACAAAAGACATCCGGCGGCGCACCTCAAGCCTATGGCGCCCGGAACGGGTAACATCTATTCCATTAAAACTGATGCTGCCTGAGGTCGGTAGCTCTAAAAGGTCTAAGAGCCTAAGCAGGGTAGTTTTACCAGCACCCGTAGGCCCAATTAAAGCCAATACCTCGCCCTTTTCAACCTTCAGATTTATGTCTTTTAGGACATACCGCTCCCCATATTTTTGCCCCAGATTAATGGTTTCTATTAAAGCCATGGTCACCTCTGCTGGAGCCTGTTTAGAGCTACATTTATTACCAGTGCTATAAAGATTAGCACCATACCCAAGGCCAGTGCTAGCTCAATATCACCCTTGGATGTCTCAAGTGAGATGGCAGTAGTCAGGGTCCTGGTGAAGCCTTTGATATTGCCACCAACCATAAGTGCCAGACCGACCTCTGACACAGCCCGGCCAAAGCCCATTATTACCGCTGTCAGCACGGCGAATCTGGCATGCTTTAGAGTGATAATAGCCGCCTGAAACCGGCTGGCGCCAAGGGAGAGCGCCGTTTCTGTAATGGCTTTATCAACACCGCTTAAGGCAGAAATAGTAAGACCAAGCATTATCGGCATTACCAAGAACACCTGACCGATTACCATAACAGCGGGGGTGAATATCAAATTTAAGCCGCCCAGCGGTCCAGACTGGGAAAAGAGGACAAAGATAAACAGCCCGATGGCTACAGTGGGAACACTGTAGAAGGTTTGTACTACATTTATTAGCAACCTCTTACCCGGAAAGCGAGAGAAGTGGATCAGGCTGCCCAGTGGCAGGCAGATTAGAGCGGTAATACTGCATGAGGCGGCGGCGATGGTAAGCGACCTCAGGCTTGCCTCCATCACCTCAGGGTCAAAGGTTATTACCAGTTCTACTGCTCTACCTAGTGCCTGCCACAGCTCTTCCAATGTTCCTCAGCCAATAAGTATTCCTACTATTCCTACGATGTAGGTTCGTTCCCGGCGCAAGGGATAAATAAGGGTGTGCCATACTCTTGAATACAGTAATCACCGATTAACTCCTGTATTTCAGTTGAAGTAAGAAAGTTGACCAGGTTAATTGCCATTTCATAACTCACATTGGGATTTTTCTCCGGGTTACAGGCGATTACCGAGTAAACATTAAGCAGTATGCCGCCCGTATCCACCATGGGTACTAAGCCTATTTTGCCCTTATAAGAATGGAAAGTGCCCATATCAGTCAGCGTGTAGGCCTGTTTTTCACTGGCCATAAGAAGGGTCGGCCCCATGCCTCTGCCGGCCTCTATATACCAGTCCCCAGCCTGCCGCACTACTTCGTAGTCATAGCCAATGCTCTGCCAGATTGCTTTCTCTTTGGAGTGGGTCCCGGAGTCATCACCACGTGATATAAAAGCCCCCAGGCCGGTATCAGCAAGTATCCTAAAGGCATCCTCAGGCGACATTCCATTAATGCCTGCCGGGTCACTTTCCGGCCCGACAATGAGAAAATAATTGTAAGCAAAGGGCACCCGCTCTACACCATAGCCTTCAGCTACAAACTGTAGCTCTTGGCTCTTGGCATGCACGGTAATAATATCCACATCTCCTCTTCGGCCATATTCTAGGGCGATACCGGTGCCGGCATAAAGTATGTCCAGCTCAACGCCATATTCTTCTTCAAAAATCGGTTCCAGATAATCCCAGATGCCAGTATCATAAAGGCTGGTGGTAGTGGCTACTCGGAGCCCTGCTTTCGTGCAGCCGCTGCCCACCAGAACACTAAGGACAGCCACAACGACCAAAAGGTAGG
Source organism: Dehalococcoidia bacterium (assembly GCA_030615305.1). The sequence continues at coordinate 1,349 of JAUWZL010000052.1, read as the reverse complement.
GGACAGCTACTCTCTTCACTATTTAACCCCTGATTTTCGACTAAGGCCTCTCTCATTAAAAAGATTAAGCACCCCGTGGAAAGGAGGTGCTTTAGACAAAGCTTAGAGCAGCTCCCCTTTCCAAGAATGGGAGGCACCACCGTTTCCAGTGATACCCTACCGGCCAGTCTCCTTAGGTAAACCCCTTAGGAAGGAAGGCTCGGAGAGTTTTTATTCAGCTTTCAGAACCTGTTAGTGTATATCACAGGCTCTGTTCTAGTGTCAAGCCCGCGATAAGGAAGAATTATCTGAATATCAATCCAAAACCCTTTGTTGTATAATGAAAAAGACAGGAGATTTGGGCAAAAAGCCGATGAGGAGCCAATAATTGCCATCCAGCCTTGATGCTTACCTAGATATTGAGACTACTGGCTTGTGGCCACCCTATAGTGTTATAACGGTGGTCGGCATTTACCTGGTCTGCGGTCAGGATTCTAGGTTTGTGCAACTGGTAGGTGAGCAGGTAACCAGCGATAGTCTTCTTGAAGGCTTGAGCGGTATAAGCACACTATATACCTACAATGGCAGCCGTTTTGACCTGCCCTTTATCAGTTTTCATTTGGGAATCAATCTGGCTGAAGTCTTCCAGCACCGTGATTTAATGCATGACTGCTGGCGAAATAGCCTAAAAGGCGGACTGAAATGTGTAGAACAGCAACTGGGAATAGGGAGACAGTCAAGGGGTCTTAATGGCTACCAGGCTATCAGGTTGTGGTGGCAATATGTTAATGACTATGATGAGCATGCTCTGGCAACACTACTTGAGTACAACAAAGAAGATGTGGTCAACCTTAAGGCCTTGAAAGAAATATTACTCAAGCCTGTGCCAGTAGCACATCTGTCAGCCAAGTAACTACATTCAAGGTAATTTAAGTTGATTTTTGGGAGGTGCCTTTTTCCGAAAGTCTCTTCTCAACGGCCACAACCGCATCCATAACTGCCAGTTTTAACAACTCGGCCAGCTTAAGAGCGCACTCGGCTTTTTGGTCAACCAGGGCAATGGCCTTAGCAGCCACTCTGGCAGCTTCACTGGCCGCCTTCTCTCCCGCCTTGCGGGCTTCCTCGGCGGCTTCTCTGGCATTTCTGGCCGCCTCATCAGCTGCCCCAATGCTATCCTCAATCTCATCAAGGATTTGAGGTAGCGGCTTGGTCATTATTTTCTTGGCCTGGATTTCGTTAACCATTTTCCCCTCCGTTTGCCTATTTTACGCTTACATTATACTACATATCATCGGTCACTTATAATGGGAGCCGGCCTCGGTACCACCTTGACACAATCGGCCAATGAATCTACACTGTTAATAATTCGT
>JAUWZL010000056.1 GCA_030615305.1 Dehalococcoidia bacterium | reverse complement strand
CTCAACATAGTGGTTGAAGATACGCCTCATCTGGCTGTAGACATTTTCCACAGCCACTTTATCACTCTTCAGGGTTTTTAAACCATCCATTGCCCGTTTATTATTTCTTTTGGCTAAATCGTCCTTGGGGAGATTGATATTCCTAATTAGTATATTGCCAGCACCCTCCATAATATACCTTCTTACCTTTTCCTCATAATGGCTCAGCTCGACTACTAAACCGCAATCTTGCTTAAGGTATCTGGCCGCCAGCCTTTCCCCTTCTGGGACATATTTCCATTTCAGGCGCTCCTCATCAGTCACCTCACCCAGCTTTCCTATCTTCTCCATAGCTATCTCACGAGCACTCTTTATATCACCCATCTAAGTCACCTCAATATTGTCTCCATTAATATTATACTAAATACCTAACAAAGCTCAAAGGGAGAACAAGCTATGCTGCCTCATTCATCAGGCACCCTATTGCTCTAGGTTTGGTACAATTAGAGCCTCAACCATGTGGTAATAGAGACCCTGTTTAGCCAAGAGTTCCTGGGGAGAGCCTATCTCAGCGATTTTTCCCTGCTCAAGGACTATAATACGGTCAGCATTAGTCACAGTGGACAGCCTATGGGCAATGATGAGGCTGGTACGCCCCTGGACCAAGCGGTGGAGTGATTTCTGCATAATACGCTCAGTGTTGGTATCCACATTAGAGGTGGCTTCATCTAGTATCAGGATGGGGGGATTGGCCAAGATTGCCCGGGCAAGACAGATAAGCTGGCGTTGCCCGGCACTGAGGTTGCCACCCCTTTCGCCCACTGGTGTGTTATAGCCACGTTCCAGATGGGTAATGAAAGCATGAGCGCCTGCCGTTTTGGCTGCCTCAATGACCTCCTGATGACTGGCCTCAAGGTGTCCATATCGAATATTGTCCTTTATAGTGCCGGAAAAGAGAAAGGGGTCCTGAGGTATAATACCTATTTGGCGCCGCAATGACTGCTGGGTGATTGAACGCACATCGTAGCCATCTACAGTTACCTCACCCTTCTCTACCTCGTAGAAGCGGCTAGCGAGGTTTACCAGACTGCTCTTACCACCCCCAGTCCGCCCTACTATAGCCACTGTCTCCCCGGGTTTGATTGTTAAGTCTATACCATGGAGCACCTCCTCACCGGGCTGATAGGCAAAGCTAACCTGATGAAACTTAAGCTCCCCCTTCACCGGGGGCATCTCTATTGCCTGGGGGCTATCCTTAATTTCGGGTTCGACATCGAGCAGTTCGAAGATGCGCACTCCGGAAGCCATAGCCCGCTGGAGTTCAGTATATAGCATAGTCAGTTCGAATACGGGGCCAAAGAAGCGCTGGATATAGAGCAGAAAGGCGATGAGAACACCAGGACCCATCTCCCCTGCCAGGACCTGATATCCACCGAAGCCGATAACCAGGCTAAAGCCGATGCCGGTCAGTATTTGGACTGTGGGCATCATGAGCGCTTGCAGCTTGGCTGCGTTTATGTTGGCACCTAGATGTGCCTGATTTACATTGTTAAACTCCTCAAAGCTTCTTCTCTCCCTGGACAGGCTTTGGGTTACTCGCACCCCGGATATGCCCTCCTGAAACTGAGCGTTGACGGTGGCAATAGCCCGCCGCACCTTAATGAAGGCACGGCGAGCATACTTCTGCCATAGGGCTACTACTATGCCTAACGCTGGCACCACGGTAAGAGTGAGCAGGGCTAATCGGGGGTTCATTATAATCATGACACAGGCTATTCCCACCAGGGTCAGGGCACTGGCTACGAACTCAAGGATGCCGTAGGTGAAAAGTTCTTGTACCTGGTCCACATCATTCTGCACCCGGGACATGAGTTTACCCACTTTATGGTGGTCGAAGAAGCTCAGCGAGAGCTGCTGCAGGTGGTCAAACATCTCAGTGCGCATTCTAAAGAGTACCGCTTGGCCAGCATAGGCTAGGAATAGGGTTTCCATATATTGACCAGCCCAGACCAACAGTGCCGCACCGATAAAGACGATGACGATGATATTGAGTCCACTAAGGTTGCCAGTTTGTATGAAACGGTCAATAGCTACACCCACCAGAAAGGGCATAGCCAGGGCGGCCAGGGCACGCATCAACATGCCACTAGCTCCCAGAGCTATCCATAATTTGACCGGGGCCAGGTATTTGGGCAGTCGTCCTATGACCCTATTGTCATATACCTTGCCCAGCACCTCATCATCAAATTCAGCCATGATACACGCTTACTCCTCTATTAAGCTCTCTCCAGAATCCTGAGTTACCGAGAGTTGTGTCTGATATATTTGCTGGTAAAGACCTTTCCTAGCCATAAGGTCGCTGTGTCTACCTCGCTCCACTATCTGTCCTTCCTTGAGCATGAGGATAAGGTCAGCGTTCTTGATAACGGACAGGCGGTGAGTAATAATGAAGGTAGTTTGCCCCTTGATAAGCTTGTCCAGGGCTTGACGGATGAGATATTCGGTTTTGGCGTCCACGCTAGAGGTGACATCATCCAGGATAAGGATACTAGGATTGGTGAGCAGGGTGCGAGCTATAGCCAACCGCTGTTTCTCACCGCCGGAGAGGGTAACGCCTCGTTCCCCTACCCAGGTGTCATAGCCATCAGGGAGACTCTGGATAAAGTCGTGAAGGTGAGCTATTTTGGCTACAGCTACTATCTGCTCCAGGCTAGCATTTACGGCACCGAAGGCAATATTATCCCGAATGGTAGCTGAGAAAAGAAAGACATCCTGTTGCACTGCCACCACATTCTTGCGCAGTGAGGCTATGGTCGCATCACGGATGTCAATGCCATCAACAGTGATACGTCCGCTGCTGACATCATAGAACCTCGGGATGAGTTGGGCAATGGTGCTCTTGCCGCTGCCCGATTCTCCTACCAGAGCTACTAACTCCCCTGGCGGCACGCTAAAGCTGATGTTCTTAAGCACCGGAGCCATTGAATTGTAGCTGAAGCTAACATCTTCAAAAGAGACCGTGCCCTTTACGCTGTCTAACTCAATAGCATTTGGTTTCTCTTTGATTGCTGACTGGGTATCAAGTATCTCTAGAATGCGTTGCCCGGCTGATTTAGTGCGGGAAAAGATGTTTGCCATCCTTCCCAGGTGGCGGACGGGCATTGCCAGCATACCCAGGTATAAGATGAACTGGGTCAAGCCGCCTGTGGTCAGGCTGCCGGCTACCACATGGCGTCCACCATACCACAGGATAAGAGCCACAGGTAGGCTTATCAGAAACACCATTAAGGGCACGTTGAAAGCCCACTGGCGCTCAATGCTGATGTGCTCATCGTAGAGCACTTTTGCATCGGTAGAGAATTTTTGGCTCTCTTTTTTTTGACGCGAGAAAGCCTTTACTACTCTTACTCCAGTGAGGCTCTCCTCTAGTGTAGTGCCCAAGGCTGCCATTAACTGCTGAATTTTGAGCCACATGGCAGTGAGACGAAAGCCGGTGACGACAGCTCGCCATCCAACAGCGGGCAGGAAGGCTAAAGTGAGCAGCGCCAGCTGCCAGTCTATTAAGACCAGAAGATAGGAGATGCCAACGAACAGGATAAGTATCTGAGCTGTGCCCAGCAAGCCACCGCTGAAAAACCTACGTATTGCTTCCACATCGGCAGTGGCTCGTGACATAAGCTGCCCCGTCTGGGCCTGGTCATGATAGGCAAAGCTCAGTCGTTGTAGTTTGTCGTAGAGGGCATTCCTGATATCATAGCATGTTTTCTGAGAGACGATAACAATGAGGTAATTATGCCCGCCGGCAGAGATACCCCTCAAGGCAGTGGCGCCAAGCACAATCGCTACCGCCAGGATAAGGAAACTGCGCTCCCCGCGGCTAACCACAGTATCAATGGCCTCACCAAGAATCCAGGGGACAGCCAGACCAAATGCGGTGGTCATTATAAGGCATAAAAAGGCCAGGAATAACCATGCCCAGTATTTTCGGGCGAAGACCATTAATCTTAGTAGGATTCTCACTTCACACCAACTTTGATAACTATATCATAATTTCTCCTTGTACTACCACTTTTTATGCCTCTTGGCTACTTTGAGAAGGGGTGTGAAGACTTCTAGGCATATAGTTTGTGTTTAGCGGAATAAATGATATAATTCATCTATATGGAGAAGGACTTTGAAATCGTAGACCATACCGCTGATGTCGGCATTATAGCCTATGGTGCCGATATAAGTCAGGCATTTGCCAATGCGGCTAGAGCTTTGTTCAGCCTGATAACCGAGCTTGATGATGTTGGAGAGATTCTACATCGAGATATAGAGCTAGTCGCTCCTGACCAAGAGGGCCTGCTGGTAGAATGGTTGAATGAACTCATTTGTCTATTTGATGCTGAGAATATTGTTTTTAAGAGGTTTGATATTACCAAACTTAACAATAGCCAACTCAAGGCTAGAAGCTATGGGGAGAAGGTAGATAGCTCAAAGCATAGATTGAAAACAGGAGTCAAGGCAGCCACTTACCATATGCTAAAGGTTGACAAAGGTGACGGTTGCAAGGTTCAAGTATTATTTGATATTTAGCGGAGGTAAAGATGCCAGCACTGTGGCAAGAAATACTAAAGAAGATAGATGATTACCGCTGGGAGATTCCACAGAGCTATAAAAA
>JAUWZL010000089.1 GCA_030615305.1 Dehalococcoidia bacterium | reverse complement strand
CAGGTCTGCCTGGCGTGGCGAGGCACGGATGATTTCCATACCAAACCGGGAGATATCAAAGCGGGGAGAGGAAGTACTTATCAGTTCAAAAGCGCAGCAGGCGGGAAAACAGATTAACGGCCAGAGAGAAGCTCGCCGTGCCCAGTTAAGGACGGCATCCACCGTGGTAACCAGTATGTTCTGGCGCAGTTCTTTTAGAAGCCACTCGTCCGGGTCGGCAATAGGCGTCTGGCTATTTGCCTTCAGCGTCTCTATTACATCGCCTTCATGCTGGTCTAATTCTGTGTCGGAGTAAATGTATCTTCTAGCTACTTCCATTCCAGGGCCTTCTTCCGCCAGGCATATATATAGCCGACAACAATAATAAGGATAAAGATAAGGGCAGCGAAAAAGCCGAATACCCCCAGTTGCCTGAGCTCAACTGCCCAGGGGTAGAGGAAAACAACCATGACATCAAGAGCAATGAGCAGGAGAGCATAAAAATAGTAGCGGAAATTAAACTGCACCCATGTTTTACCTATGGTTTCCATGCCACATTCAAAGGGGGAAGCCTTAACCGGGTTAGGCTTCTTGGGTACCACCTTAAGTAATCTGAGAATTACGGGAAGCAGAATCAAAAAAGAAGCGAACAGCAGGGCAACCAAAAGAAAGAGCGCAATATAACCATAGTTTTCCAGCAATTACCTGCTCCTAAGCCGAGTAATTCGGTTAAAAATAAAAAGTAAGTCAGTATATCACTTTTTGCTTTTTTGAAACAAGCAGACTAACGGGGTGTATTGACAAAGGGACAATTTTTGACTAGACTTCAAGTCTCAGACTTAAGGAGGTGAACCATGAAACTAGTAGTGGTTGGTTTTGGACAGTGTGGTGGCCGGATTGCCGATGAGTTTGCCCGACTAAATAAAAGGGCACGCAGCCGCCGTGGCATTGAAATAATTGTTGACACCTTTGCCGTTAATACAGACTCGGCTGACCTGGCCGGTCTACTCACTATAAAGACTGACTACCAGCATAGAATACTCATCGGTGCCGGTACTACCCATGGTCACGGAGTGGCTAAAATAAGTGAGGTCGGTGCCCAGATAGCCAAAGAAGATGCTGATAAGGTTCTTGATGCCATGAGAACTCCCCAGCATCTCTTTGAAGCCGATGCCTTCTTGGTGGTGGCTGGTGCCGCCGGCGGTACCGGCTCAGGGGCAACACCAGTCGTGGCCAAAGTGGTCAAGGAACGCTTTGCCGATAAACCGGTTTATGCTATAGTTGTTCTTCCCTTTGAGCATGAAGAGGTTACCGAGGAAAGAGCCCTCTATAACACTGCAGTGTGTCTCAAATCCGCCTACTCGGTGGCTGATGCCGTCATCCTTGTTGATAATCAAAGGTATGTCAGAAAGGACTTTTCGCTACAAAATAACCTGTTAAAAATTAATCAGCTAATAGTTGAGCCCTTCTTTAATCTGCTCTGCGCCGGTGAGGAGAAAAAACCCAAGCACATTGGCGCCAGAATGCTTGACGCCGGAGACATCATGCAGACTTTAAACGGTTGGACGGCAATTGGCTATGGTAAGTCACTACTGCCACTAATAACTCTACCTACTGATTGGTCGCGTAATTTCAGGAAGAAGAGCACCAAGACTCATAAGGGCCTCGAGGCCATGGATGAAGCCATCAGTGACCTGACAATTGGCTGTAATCCCCATGAGGCTTACCGAGCCCTCTACCTGCTCTCAGCGCCGGCCAAGGAAATGAGCATGGACCTGGTTAAGGAACTGGGTGACCATCTGAGGAGTGTAGCTCCCCAGGCTGTTATCAGGGGTGGTGATTATCCCAGAGAAAAAGGTGCCCTAGATATAACCGTAATCCTCTCAGAATTCAGTGATGTGGAGAGAGTAAGAGACTTCTATAATAAGTCAGCCAGCCTGGTTAAAGAACTCGAAGAGAGACAGAAATCCAAAATAAGTAAAAGCATGCTAACAGAAGAAGCCGGCAAGGATGTGCCAACAGTGCTTTAGGCAATAAAGTTGCTGCCAGGTGAATAGCTAGCTGGTTTCCTGAGTCTCTGGTTGAGGTAATATTGGCGATGTCTGGGCAGGCCAGGCTATATATAGGTACATCGGGCTGGTCCTATTCTAAAGGTGAAGGTACCTGGACTGGCTATTTTTATCCCAAGGGTAAGATAGACGAGCTTGGCTATTACAGCCAGTTTTTCAACTCAGTAGAGATTAACAGCTCCTTCTACAGCCCGCTTAACCCGGAATATGTTTATCGTTGGACTCGTAGAGTGCCTGAGGGCTTTCTCTTCACGGTCAAGCTATGGCAGAAGTTTACTCACCCCAAAATGTTTAAGCAGGCTACGGGAACAGAAGCTACCATATCACAAAAAGATGTTGATATATTTAAAAGCAGCCTTGAGCCCCTGGCCAGAGCCGGCAAATTAGGGGCTTTACTAGCCCAGTTTCCACCTAGCTTCAAGAATGACAATTTCGGGCAGCAAATCCTTCAAGCGGTCATTAAGACTTTTAGCCAGTACAGATTGGCTGTAGAGTTGAGACATCGTAGCTGGAGTGATGAGCCAAACACGGCTAAATTACTATCGGCAGGCAATGCTGCCTGGGTGCAAATAGATGAGCCCAAATTTGAATTCTCAATAGCTCAACAGTTGCCGCTAACCTCGGATATAGCCTACTTCCGTTTCCACGGGCGGAATGCCGAGGACTGGTGGCAGGGGAATAGTGAAACCCGCTACCGGTATCTCTACTCAGCTGAAGAGATACAGGAGTTATCACACAGGGTAACCAGAGCCAGCCAGCAGACCAGGCTTACCTTCGCCTTTTTCAATAATCACTGGCAGGGCTATGCCCCCCG
>JAUWZL010000097.1 GCA_030615305.1 Dehalococcoidia bacterium | reverse complement strand
GCAATAGCTGTCTTACCTACCCCGGCTTCACCGACTATTACCGGATTGTTTTTGGTGCGCCGGGTCAGTATCTGCATTACCCGTTTAATCTCCTCATCCCGGCCGATAACCGGGTCCAGCTTGCCAGCTTGAGCCATGGCCGTCAGGTCACGGCTGTATTTGGCCAGGGAGCGATACTTACTTTCGGCTCTGGCATCAGTAACCCGGTGCCCGCCTCTAATTTTCTGGAGGGCACGGTACACCTTTTCCTGTTCAATCCCGGCATTGCGAAGGATGCTAGCGGCCTCGCCCTTTTGCTCCCCGCTCATGGCAATCAGAAGATGTTCGGTACCGATGAACTCATCTTTAAGTCGGTCAGCCTCACCGGCTGCCGACTCTAAAAGTCGGGCAATGCGCGGTGTGGCGTAGATCTGCCCAGTTTCATAGGTAACCTTAGGTGCTTTCTCTAGGGCGGCGGCCACTTTCTTCTTCACGGCTTCAATGTCAACACCAAGCTCTCGCAGTATTTCGTCGACCAGCCCTTTCTCCTGCTGTAGCAGGGCTAGCAGTATATGCTCCACGTCCCACTGGCTGTGGCGAAACTGACTAACTAGCTGCTGAGAGGCAGCCAGTGCCTCCTGTGCCTGTTCTGTAAATCTCTCCTGTCTCATGCCTCTTCCTTCCTTAGTCTGGCTAACTCTGCCTCCAGCTCATCAGTATCTCTCTGCAACTGGGCAATTTGCTGAGACATTCTCAGGATGACTTCTACGCCGGCTAGGTTAACGCCTAGGTCTTCCATCAGTGTCCTCACCCGGCGCAGCAGTGCTATATCCATATCCGAGTACAACCGGATATGGCCCCGTGACCGAGCCGGCTTTATTATGCCTACCTTTTCATAGTAGCGCAAGGTATAAGCCTGGGTACCAAGCATCTCGGCGGCTACGCTTATTACATAACATGGTTTGGTATCCATAACAACTCCTCACCTGTTATAGATTATTTTTAACGGCGCGAAGCTGGTTAAGCTTCTTGAATAACTCCTTCTCTTCTTGAGACAGGTTGGTCGGCAGCACCAAGTTTACTTTGGCTTTCAGGTCACCCCGGGAGGTTTTCCTCAGGTGAGGCATACCCTGCCCGGCCAGGCGAAAGACACGTCCATTCTGAGTCTCCGGTGGAATCTTTAGTTCTAGCCTTCCCCTCAGGGTAGGTACCTTAACTTCGCCACCCAGCACTGCTGTCGTTAGAGGGACATCTACGTTAACATGGAGGTCATCACCTTGGCGCTCAAACAACTGGTGTGGTTTAACCGTTATCATCAGGTAAAGGTCTCCCTTGGCGCCGCCAAAGCCTTGCCCACCCTTGCCAGCGATGCGCACCCGAGAGCCGGTTTTAACCCCGGGCGGGATCTTGGTTTCAAGCCGCTTCATCTGGGGCACTGCTCCCAACCCCCGACATACCGAGCAGGGTATATTTTGTATCTGGCCAGTACCGTGACAGGTGGAACAGGGCTCTTCAGTCTGAAGGCTGAGGATGCGGCTGGTGCCAGTAAACGCTTCTTCTAAGGTTACCTCAACTGGCTGTTCTATATCCCGCCCCCGCCTGGGCTGGGCGCGGCGGGTCTAAGTACCGGCCCGACCGCCGCGCAGCAGCTCGTCAAACAGGCTGTCAAGCCCGCCCCCACTGAAGCTATAGGTCCGGGCGCCGCCGAAAAGGTCACCGAAATCAAAGTCCTGGAATGGTGTCCCCCGTCCTCCGGCTTTGGCAAACTGGTCGGCGTACTGCCACTGGTCGCCAAACTGGTCGTACTTCTTTCGCTTCTCCTTATCAGAGAGAACCTCGTAGGCTTCGCTTATCTGTTTAAACCTTTCTTCGGCGGATTTATCACCCGGATTAACATCGGGGTGATACTTGCGGGCCAGCCGGCGGAAAGCCTGCTTTATCTCCTTTTCACTGGCGTTGCGACTGACGCCCAATATGCTATAATAGTCTTTACCAGCCATCTTTTATCCCGGTCAGTTTAATTCTATTATATTATAATTATGTATTATGATAATTGTCAAATGTAATTTAGGAAAGTTAATAAATTATTGTGAATAAACTAAAATAGGGAAAGTTCATTTTGCCCCAAAAAACTCATTATGTGGTGCCAAAGCCTTAGATTAACTATTGCTTTAGTCTAAAGAGGCGGTTTGATAAGTTGCTTTAAGGATTTACTCGGCCACCTTTGGGGTTAAAGAGGGGCAGTAATCATGAATACTTGACAACTGGGTATTTGCCTGCTTATACTTGACAACCAAATAGTTACCGTTTATAATAAAGAAAACCTATTCCTATCCTCTCCCGGTAAGGTAAAGCAAAGAACTTTTTCTTTTAGCTCTGCTCATAGCTGTTTCCAGATAAGGTTTTGAAGTTTTCCGGGTATATTGGAATTGGGTTTCCCTTATGTCAAAATACATCTTTGTTACTGG
>JAUWZL010000007.1 GCA_030615305.1 Dehalococcoidia bacterium | reverse complement strand
TGGTAACCTTGCGTTTGGGCTTTTCTACCTTCTTTTTAGACAAGCTATAACCTGACAAATTTGATTAATATCAGAACTCTATATTTATAGCGTAAAAACACCATGACTTCAACCGCTGCCGAAGATATCTAAAACGCCCCGACCCCCAGTTACTCTATAAACAGAGCCATAGCCAAGGTTACTAGGCGGACTCAACTAGCCTTACTTGGGCTGCCTCCTTAGAAAAATGTCAAGACTGCTGATTTCTTCCACTCCTTTCAGAGAGGAGGCCATGGCTACCAGGACGTTACTGATAATCTGCCTGGGGAAAACAGTCAAAGGTATGGGTGCATTATTTATGTAAAGAGTGAGCCTGTTTCTTTGCGGCTTTATGAAGCCCTTCTCCAGCAGGTCAGTCAAGGCTTTGACATCCTGGGTAGAGAACTTTCTGGTCTTGGTCTTTATAGGTTCATCGGTAACTATGGCTATAACCCGGTCAATATTGCCCAGGGGTGGCCCGGTCTGCCTGCGACGAACCTCTATTTTTGGTGTCTTAGCCTGTTTAAAGCCCTCGGTAAGGATAATATCATAGTCATCACCGAGTAGTCGGGCTATCTCATCCAGAGTTGCCGCCGGCGCTGTCGGTTTAATTAAAACAACTTTATCCTGGGAAGAAATGGCTGTAGCCTCGCTCCCTGCCTGAAGGTGACGCCAGCTATCCTTGCCTGGTTCAAAATCAATATCCTGAGCATGCTTGATGGTAGCCACGCAGTAACCCCGCAGTCTTAATTCGCCGACCAGTTTTTCTATAAGGGTTGTCTTACCTGATTTGGACTTACCTACAACTGAAACTATAGGCGGCATTCCTTCCTGTTTGTCTCCTTTCCACAAATTAGCCTTATTATATGTTTTAATCGGCTACAGTGCAATTCTGCCCTTGGCGACAAAGCATAAGCCGCTTTGCAAAATAACCGAGATATTATATACTATGTGCCCTTAGGGAATGTTCCAGTTACAGATGGACTAAAGGGCTATAATGAAGGCAGTTATTCTGGTAGGTGGACTGGGCACCAGACTGAGGCCGCTAACTATAAACACACCAAAAGCCACGGTGCCGGTACTTAATACACCGTTTCTGGAGTATGTTATCCGCCGCCTCAGCCGGCATAATGTCAGGCAGATATTCCTGGCGCTAAGCCATCTGGCACAGCCTATTGAAGACTATTTTGGTAATGGCAGCCAGTTCGGGGTTAGGTTGCATTATGTTCTGGAAAAGACCGCATTGGGAACAGCCGGAGCCGTGAAAAATAGTGAGAAATACCTGGATGAAACCTTTCTGGTGCTTAATGGTGATATTTTTACCGACCTTGACATCACGGCCATGATGGCTTTCCATGGCCAAAGGAGGTCAAAGGCAACTATTGCCCTTACCCCGGTGGCTGACCCTACCAGCTATGGTTTGATAGAGACTGATGCCCAGGGCAGAGTAAGGCGATTCTTAGAGAAGCCTAGCTGGGACCAGGTAACGACCAACATGATAAATGCCGGTAGCTATATTCTGGAACCAGAGACTATGTCTCATGTTCCGCCACAGACTAACTTCAGCTTTGAGCATCAACTCTTTCCCTTCCTCCTGGACCGGGGCGAGCCCATGTATGCCTACCCCTCCTCCTGCTACTGGATAGATATCGGCACTCCAGAAAAATATCTCCGGCTAAACAAAGACCTGCTCAGTGGCAAAAGTGACCAGTACAGCTTCAGCTCGGCTGACCGGATTACCATTGGAGAACAAAGCCACATCCATCCCACAGCTCAGATAGCCGGGCCAGTGGTGATAGGCAGTAACTGCACTATTGGGCAAAATGTTAGGCTAATTGGGCCGGTGGTCATTGGCCCCGGCGGTAAAATATTGGAAGACACCGTGATTGAAGCCTCCATTATCTGGCATGCTGTTGAGGTTGGGCCCGGGGCTGTAGTAAGGCGTTCCATCATCGCCAATAACTGTCGCCTTGATGCCGGCAGTATTGTCGAAGACTCGGTGCTGGGTGACAATGTAACGGTGGCCGACGGCCATAAACTGGAACCTGGTAGCCGAGTCTGGCCCGGGACTTCAGTCGGTTAGATATTGATGACGCCCCTTTCTTTACATTACCTAGAGTGCTATCTAAGGCTGTGATATAATAAATAGAGCGAGGTCCAAAAATGTTAGACCAGTTGGCGAAAATAGAGAAGCGGTATCAGGAACTGGAAAAGCAGATAGCTACTCCTGCGGTAGCATCTGACCTAAAGCAGCTACAGATTCTGGCTCAGGAAAGGGCCGGTCTTGAAAGCTTGGTAAAAAAATACAGGCACTGCAAAGAGACAGCTAAGACGCTGGAAGAAACAAAGGCCCTGCTAGCTGAAGAGCTGGACGAGGGCATGAAGGCTTTAGTCACCCAGGAGATAGAAAGTCTTGAGTCGCAGCTAGGGAGTCAACTTCAGGAGCTAAAGCTGGCCTTGCTGCCTAAAGATGCCAATGATGACCGAGACATCATTGTGGAAGTCAGGGCGGGCACTGGCGGTGAAGAAGCCGGGCTGTTTGCCGCTGACCTTTTCCGCATGTACAGCCGCTATGCTCAAGCCAATGGCTGGGGGATAGATATCATAGATGTTAATGAAACCGCTATTGGCGGCGTTAAGGAAATTATATTTGAGATAAAGGGTAAAGGGGCTTTTAGCCGCTTCAAGTATGAAAGGGGAGTTCACCGGGTACAGCGGGTGCCCACCACCGAATCTTCGGGTAGGATCCACACATCAACGGCTACGGTGGCCGTTTTGCCTGAAGCCAAAGAGGTGGAGCTAGATATACACCCCAATGACCTCAAAGTTGATATTTTCCACAGTCGTGGTGCCGGCGGCCAGAATGTAAACAAGGTAGCTACCGCAGTTCGTATAACCCACCTGCCCACGGGCATAGTAACCGTCTGCCAGGATGAACGCTCACAGCTGAGGAACAAGACGAAGGCTATGTCCGTATTGCGAGCCCGGCTTTTGGATATAGAGCAACGCAAGCAAGCCGGTGAGATAACAGAACAGCGCCGCTCTCAGGTGGGCACCGGCGAACGGGCTGAAAAAATTAGAACCTACAATTTCCCTCAGGACCGGGTCACTGACCACCGCATTGGTCTAACCCTGCGCAACCTGCCCAGTATTATGGCAGGGGAGCTTGATGAGCTTATTGATGCCATAGCTACCTCTGAGCAGGCGAAACAGTTAGAGGCACAGGCGGCATGACCCTGAGGGAGACCCTGAGCCGTGCCCGGCAGCTTCTGCTTGCCAGTGACATTGACTATGCTTCTCTAGAGAGTGAACTGTTGCTACGGCAAACCCTAAAGCTGAGCCGGCTTCAGTTATATCTAGACTTTGAGCATGAACTTAACCCGGAGCAGGAAGAGGCCTTCTGGCAACTGGTTAGACGTCGCCTGGAAGGTGAGCCTACAGCCTATATTACCGGGCAGCGTGAATTCTACGGTCTTGATTTCTGCATTAGCCCCAGCGTCCTCATCCCCAGGCCAGAAAGTGAGCTACTGGTGGAAAAACTCCTCGGTCTGGCCCAAAATCACAGGGCGCCGGTTATAGCCGATATAGGGACCGGCTGTGGCGCTATTGCTATAAGCCTGGCACTGAACCTGCCACAGGCTAAGCTCTATGCCACCGACATCTCAGCTCCAGCCCTTGAGGTAGCTCTAGTTAACTGCCAGAGACATGGGGTGGCTGGTAGAGTCCGCCTTCTTTGCGGTGATATGCTTGAGCCATTACCTGAGGCGGTTGACTTTATCGTCGCCAATCTACCCTATGTTAAACAGTCAGAGATAGAGGCTGATGGTTTTGAGCCAGTGATGGCGGTCAACGGGGGCACAGACGGCCTAGAGAAGATACACCAGCTGTGTCATCAGATAAGCAGCAAGCTCCGCCCCGGGGGCTACCTGCTTCTGGAGATTGGGCAGGAACAGAAAAAGGCGGTAACCGCTTTGCTTCGCGGTCTCTTTCCTACGGCTGAAATAGAGGCCATCCCCGACTTGAGCGGTATTGACCGCCTGGTAAGTGTAGTATTGCCCTGAGAAAACAGGCTTGATTGGGGAGAAAAATAGCTGTAATGAACATTATCGTCTGCGTCAAGCAGGTTATTGACCCTGAAGCCCCCCCAGCCAGCTTCAGGGTTGATGCTGCCAGTAATACGGTAGTACTGCCAGCGGGTGTCTTGCCGGTACTTGACCCTTATAGTGAGTATGCCCTGGAGGCAGCACTGAGGCTCAAAGATACTTATGGTGGCCGGATAACCGCCATAAGCCTGGGCACCCGTCTACTCAGAGAGGTAATAAAGAAACCGCTATCCATGGGTGCTGATGAGCTTATCCTGCTGGAGGACGAGGCTTTTGCTGATGGAGATAGCTGGTCAACAGCCTATGCGCTGGCTATGGCGATAAAGAGAATTGGCCACTATGACCTGATACTCTGCGGCCGCCAGGCTGCTGATTGGGATGCAGGACAGGTGGGCTCGGGCATTGCTGAAATGCTGGGCTTGCCCAGTGTAACAGTGGCACGGAAAATAGATGTCTCTGATGGCAGGGCAAGGGTGGAACGGGTAACCACTGATGGCTATGAGGTTATTGAGCTGTCACTTCCGGCCCTGATTACGGTCAGCAATGAGATTGGCCAACCCCGCTATCCGACAATAAGGGGTATTATGGCGGCTAAGAAGAAGGAGCCAACTGTCTGGCGGCCAGCTGATATAGGGGTTGAAGCGTCTCAGGTTGGTGCCGCCGGTCGTCGCAGCCGGCTGGTTAGACTGTTCCAGCCAGTTCACGAGAACAAGTGTCAGATGATACAAGGAGAGACCCCGGAAGAGGTAGCGGTTAATCTAGCCAGGAAGCTCAGGCAAGCCAAGCTGCTGTAAAGGGACAAAAGGAATTAAAAGTGGCCGAGTATAAAGGTGTTATAGTTTTTGCTGAGACCACAGAAGGCATACTTTCAGCAATGACTAAGGAACTGCTGGCTTGTGGCCGTAAACTGGCTGATGATTTGAATGAGGGTCTCGGTGTTGTTTTATTGGGCAGCAATATATCTGACTTAGCCCAGGAAGCTATCGCCTTCGGTGCTGATATAGTATATGTGGTTGATACCCCGATGCTCAAAGACTACCAGACCGATTTCTATGTACCGGTTATGGAAAAGGTGGTAAAGCAGGTGATGCCCCGGATTCTTCTCCTGGGGCAGACCTCAATCGGTCGTGACCTGGCACCCAGGTTGGCCTTCAGGCTGGGTACGGTGGCGACTACAGACTGTATCGAGCTGGCAATTGATACCGTCTCTAAATTACTCCAGCAGACCAGGCCTGTCTACGGGGGAAACGCCCTGGCTACTTTCACCAGTGACTTCTACCCACAGATAGCTACCGTCAGGGCTAAAGTATATTCACCACTGGAGCCAGATACCTCAAGGCAAGGCCAGGTGATTGCTATTGACGCTGGACTTGAGTCATTAGCAGTAAGAACCAAAATCCTTGATAAGGTATCAGAGACAGCTAAAGGAGTAAGGCTAGAGGATGCAGCAGTGATAGTCGCCGGAGGCAGAGGCATTGGTAGTACTGACGGTTTTAAGGAGCTAGAGGAGCTAGCCCAATTACTTAAGGCAGCAGTTGGCGCCACCCGGCCCCCCTGTGACAACGGTTGGGTTGAAGACTCGGCACAGATAGGGCTCACCGGCAGGATTGTTGCCCCTGACCTCTACCTGGCCATAGCCCTTTCCGGTTCCAGCCAGCATATTAGTGGTTGTGGCGGGGCCAAGAATATCGTCGCCATAAATAAAGACCCAGAGGCAAATATATTTAAGGTGGCCCGTTTCGGTATCGTCGGCGACTGGAAAAAGGTAATACCGGCTTTCACTGCTAGAATAAGGGAACTCATGGCTGGCTAGCCTTCCTTTTCCGCCTGCCTCTCAGCAATAATCTTCTGAACAATATGAACGGGCACTTCTTCATAGTGACTGAACTCCATGCTAAAAGTGCCCTTGCCCTGGGTTATTGATTTCAGGTCAATGGCGTAGCGCAAGACCTCAGCCAGGGGTACTTGAGCCTCAATAACGTTGCTGCCATCCTGCGGGTTCATGCCCTGCACCCGGGCCCGTTTGGCGTTGAGGTCACCAATTATATCGCCGGTGAAGTCACCGGGAACGGTTACCTTGATGTTCATTATCGGCTCTAAGAGAATAGACTGGCCGGTGGATAGTCCCCTTTTCAGTGCCCCGGCACCGGCAATCTTAAAGCATATTTCTGAAGAATCCACCGGGTGGAAACTGCCATCATATACCGTTGCCTTTACGTCTACAACCGGATAACCAGCCAAAACCCCTTCTTTTGCTGCTTCATTGACTCCCTTCTCCACCGCCGGGATATAGTTTTTGGGTATAGCCCCACCTACTACTTTCTTGGCAAACTCGTTGCCGCTGCCGCGAGGTAACGGTTCCAGCTCAAGCAAAACATGCCCGTATTGGCCGTGACCCCCGGTTTGTTTTCTGTGCTTGTATTCCGCCCTGGCTGGCTGGGTGATAGTCTCCTTATAGGGCACTTTGGGTGTTTTCAGCTCAACACCAACGCCGAATTTGCGTAACATCTTCTCGGCGGCAACTTCAAGTTGGGTATCGCCAAGCCCTGATAGAATGGTCTCGCCGGTATCAGCGTCCCGGTGCACCCGAAGCGTTGGGTCTTCTTCGGTAAGGCGGCTTAATGCCGTTCCCAGCTTATCCAAATCGGCTTTGGTCTTGGGATTTACGGCCACACTAAAGGTTGCTTTGGGGAAGGTCACCGGTGCCATTTTTACCGGCTTATCCTGACTGCCCAGAGTATCACCGGTGCCGGTGACACCCAGCTTGGCTACAGCGCCTATATCCCCAGCCCCTATTTTGGGTGCTGGCTCCTGTGTCTTACCCCTGAGAACAAATAGCTGCCCGATACGCTCCATACTGTTCTGGGTCACATTCCAAACATGGGAATTACTATCAATGGCGCCGTTAAAGACCCGAAAATAGGTAAGTTTGCCGACATACGGGTCGGCGCTGGTCTTAAATACCAGGGCGGCAAGAGGTGCCTCAGCTATCTCTGCCTCCTTGGATGATGGTAGGTAGCTAGATACGGCATCTAGCAACTGGGCAATGCCTACATTTTGCAGCGCTGAGCCGGTTAATATAGGTAAAATCTTGCCGCTTGCTACTGCCTGCTTTAGACCTGTTACTAGTTCCTCCAGACTGAGCTCTTCACCACCCAGATACTTCTCGATGAGGACATCATCGACTTCAGCCACTGTTTCTACCATTTTCTCCCGAAAAGCATTGGCCTGCTCCTGGAGTGGTGACGGTATCTCAGCCTCCTCTGCTTTGGAACCGATGTAGCATTTCATGGCCATCAGATCAGCTATGCCCTGGAAATCATTGTGGCTGCCTATAGGTAGCTGTAAGGGCAGACATTTAGAGCCAAACCTTGACTGAAGTTCGTCAACAGTTTTGTAGAAGTTGGCATTCTCACGGTCCATCTTATTGATAAAGATTAGGCGAACCAGCTTGGCTTCTTCGCTGTACGCCCATGCCTGTTCAGTGCCGACCTCAATGCCGGCAGCAGCCGAGACCACGATTATAGCACCCTCACTGACCCTGATGGCTGCCTTGACCTCACCGGCAAAGTCAGAATAACCAGGGGTATCAATGAGGTTAATCTTGGTATCCTGCCACTCAAGAGGAAGCAGAGTTAGGTTTATGCTGATTTTGCGCTTTATTTCATCCGGGTCGTAATCAGAAGTGGTGCTGCCAGCGTCAACCTTGCCCAGTCTGGTAATCACCTCAGCAGTAAACAGGATTGCCTCTGATAATGACGTCTTGCCGGCACCGCTGTGGGACAGCAAGACAACATTGCGAATATCCTCGGGCCGGTATTGTTTCATCAAATCACTGTTCTCCTTAGTCTACTTTATGACATTATAAATAAAATTCGGCAAACAGGGCAAGTAATCGTAACCCGGCTGGCTTGTAAACAGCCACTTTAGCCCCGGTAGTCGATTACCTGAACGGAGCGTTTAATTATTCTTCTGTCCAGGCATCGTCACCGATGAGAGAAACAAAGCGGCAGCCGCCTAGGTTCTGGACTACATTTCTATCCCGGCCTCTGGTGATCTTATATAACTCCTGCTCGTAGCGGGAGCCGACCGGTATTACTAGCCGACCACCTATTGCCAGCTGAGATAACAGGCTGTCGGGCACATTGGGAGCTCCAGCAGTAACCAATATGGCATCATAGGGTGCCTCAGCCGGCCAGCCCAGGGTTAGGCCAGCAAGGTACACCTTGATATTCTTATAGCCCAGGCTGTCCAGTGTCCCCTTGGCAGCTTCAGCCAGTTGCGGCAGGCGCTCTACTGTAATCACCAGCCGGACCAGCTCAGCCAGAATAGCTGCCTGATAGCCACTGCCAGTACCCACCTCTAGTACCTTATCCTGGCCGGTAAGCTCTAAAGATGCCGTCATAAGGGCAATGATAAAGGGCTGTGAGATTGTCTGGCCCAAACCAATAGGCAGTGGCCTATCCTCATACGCCAGGTGTCTCTCCTCTGGCGGTACAAAGCGCTCTCGCGGCACACGTGACATTGCCGCCAGCACCGGCTCATCTCTAACGTTTACGCTCAGGTGTTTTATCAATCTGGCTCTTGCCGCTTCAAAGTCCATGATGAGTTCCCCGGGAAGGTTTAGTCTAAGAACAATGCCAGCAGTATGAGGGCAGTCAGCATTATCCCGGCCAGAATTCCAATTCTCCGTAGCTCAAGGGGCAGTTCAGGGTGTTTAACAGTGGTTATCGTTGAGGTTGATACACCTGGTGAAGGAGCAGCCACCTTGGGTGGGGCAACAATAGGTTCCCTAATCTGGGAAGTTGCTTTCTGCTGGTAAACTGCAGCTTGAGGGCTTCGCCGGCTCTTTTTCTTTTTGCTTGGTAATGTATGCTTGCCTCTGTGGTGCCGTGATTTACCTGGCATTCAAACCCTCCCTGTAGTGTTATGTCAGCTTATCCTGAATGTTTTGCCCTGGGGTGAGCCCTATCATAGGTGCGTCGGATATGTTCTGAGGTGAGGTGGGTATAAATCTGCGTCGTAGAGATATTGGCGTGGCCCAGCATCTCTTGAACATATCTTAGGTCAGCTCCGCCGCTCAGCATATGAGTGGCAAAGCTGTGTCTTAAAGTGTGTGGGGTAACCTGCTTGCCTAGCCCAGCCGATTTAGCGTAAGCTTTTAATATCTGCCATAATCCCTGCCGGGTAAGCCGGTCACCGCGTTGGTTGAGGAATAAAGCCTGCTCTGTATCGCTGTGTGCCAGGTGAGGCCGAACCGCTGTGACATATTCTTCTACCGCTTTGGCTGCCTGTGGGTAAATAGGGATAAGACGCTCTTTATTTCCCTTGCCGAAACAGCGCACACAGCCACCTTTGGTATCCACATCACCCAGGTTCAGGGACACCAGCTCACTGACCCTCATACCGCTGGCGTAAAGAAGCTCCAGCATTGCCCTATCCCTCTTGGCTTCTGGGGTTGACAGCTTGGCCGGCTGGTCAATCAACTGGCGGACTTGGCTGATTGAGATAGCATCGGGCAACGATTTACCAACCCTGGGTGAGCTGATATTCTCCGTCGGGTTATTTTTTATCTTACCCTCAGCCAACATAAAGCTAAAGAAAGACTTGGTAGCGGCCACCTTGCGGGCTTGAGTAGTGGCCACATAGCCCCTCTCCTTGAGGTTAAGAAGGTAGCTCAGCATGTCCTGCCGACTAAAATTATTCCATGACGGCATGAGGCCATGCTTGGCGGTCTCTTCCCTAGCGAAGTCAGCAAGCTGGTATAGGTCATTCTGGTAAGCAGCTGTCGTGTTTTCTGAAAAGCCCTTCTCAACAGCAAGGTAGTTCAAAAAGCTATTTATATCCTGTTTCACTGTGCCTCCCGGCTGCTAGATAGTTTATGTTTTATTTTAACATAACTAGATAAAAATTTTAAGTGGGGAAAAGTAAACTAGGAATATAGTTATATTGACGAGAGAAGATAATGGCTATATTATATAGGGTAATGAAGCAAAGCGCCTAAGTCTTAAAATAGAGAGGGCTAAAATGGCTGATAAAGATATTGAGCCGCAGGTAGGAAAAACACCCTATGAGCATTCTAAGATACTAAGCATTCCGCTTCCAGAGATACTGGATGAGATGGAAGCAAATATCACAGCCGCTGCTGAAGCCGCCAGGAAAGCCGAGGCAGCAGCCAGGGTATCCGGCGAAGCAGCCAAGGCGGCCACCAGTGCTTCTGACGAAGCCAGCAAGAGAGCTATAGAAGCCAGAAAGGCTGGTGAGAAGGCAGCTGAGGTAGCCACCAGGGCAGCTACTGAGGCTGCGGCTAAGGCTGAGAGAACAGCCAAGGCGGCTACCGATGCCGCTGAAAAAGCATCTAGCAAAGCCGAGGAAGCGGATAGGCAAGCCAGAGAAGCCGTTGATGTATTCAAGCAGCTATCTGATGAAGCCAGCCGCAAGGCTGATGAGGTACGTAAGGCTGGGGAAATCGCCGCCGAGAAGGCGGCCAAAGCAGCTGCCGAAATTGCGGCACTGGCTTCATTTTCTGCTACCGCAGTCAAGGAGGCTACTGAGGTAGCGATGAAGGTGCTTACCAAGTTACAAGCCAAGGCTGAGGAAGCCGGCGAATACATAAAGGCTTTAGAGGAAAGCACGAAGAGCCCTTAAGATAAGCTCCATAAAGAAGGCTAGTTACTAAGTAAGTTCAGCCAGCCTGCCTCATTATTTATCCTTGCCAGAAAAAGTAAAATACGGCATCGGGAGCTTAAACCTTTTCCGCTATTATGCTGGCAATTGCCTGCTGGGTTGCTATAACTCCTTCACGATAGCGAAGGCAGCGGAAATCACGAAACAGGTCTAAAAGCTCATTATGCCTTAGCAAATGCTCCGGGTTTTTAAAGTGTCTCCACCGGGCCTGGTCAATTAGAAAGGTCTCGTAGACTACCATACCCCCTTGCCTCAAGCCACCTTTAATCTGCGGTATCAGGGGGCGATATAGGTAGTTGAAGCAGATAATGACATCATAGACGTTCTTCTTAATATGGTACCCAGCCTCCAAATCGGCAACCTGGGCCTTGATGATAACGCCTGTCTTTCGTGCCAGTTCCAGGGCATTATTTATGCGTTTGACTGATATATCCACACCTTCAACTTCATAGCCCATTTGGGCCAGATAGACTGTATTCCGGCCATTACCCATAGCCACGTCAAAGGCTCGTCCCTTGGGTAAGAGGGCTATATTGTCGACCAGAAATTGGGCTATGCCAGCTTTATTTTTCATGAGAAGGCACCATCTTCGGCTACGAGAAAGGCTTTAAATTTTATCATAAACCCTATCACTTCATGTAGCCTTTTTCAACATTAGAGTAGGCTTTGCCCAATATATAGGCTGTGTTAAAATATAACTGTAAGCTAGGAGAAAAATGGCCGAGAATCCGATAGTAGAACAGGTCAAGCAACTGCCAACCAAGCCTGGCGTCTATCTTATGAGGGATGCTGAAGGTGGTATCCTTTATGTGGGTAAGGCAGCTAACCTGCGGCATCGGGCAAGGGCCTACTTTGGCATGGGACAGAAGCTACCACCAAAATTTCAACGGATGGTAGCCCGGGTAGCCGATGTCGACTTCTATATAACCAGTTCAGAAGAGGAAGCCCTTATCCTTGAACTAAACCTGATAAAGAGACACCGCCCTTACTACAATGTCCGTCTTAAAGATGATAAGAACTTCCCCTACCTCAAGATAGACCTTAAAGAGGACTGGCCCAGGGTACAAATTACCCGCCGCCTGGAAGGTGGTGGCGGACGCTACTTTGGCCCCTTTGCCAGCGCCCGGTCGATTCGCCAGGCACTGAGGGTGATTAAAGATATATTCCCTTTTCGCCCCTGTTCTAGAAGCCTTACTGTTGCTCTCTCTCGGCCTTGTCTTGAGTATGACCTGCTGAATTGCTCCGGACCCTGCATAGGGGCTATCACCAAAGAAGAATACGCTGAGGTAATTAAGCAGCTAATCCTTTTCCTTGAGGGCAGGCAGGAAATGGTGGTGCGGCAATTTGAGAGCAGGATGAAGCAAGCCGCTGAGGCACTGGAGTATGAAAAGGCGGCCAGGCTTAGAGACCGGATCCAGGCGGTCAAAGAGGTGGTTAAATGGCAGAAAATGGCCATTACGGTGAGGGGCGAACAGGATATCATTGCCTTTGCCCAGGAAAAGGACCAGGCCTATGTCCAGGTCTTCTTCGTTCGTGGTGGCAAGCTAATTGGTCGGGAGGGCTTTATCCTTCAGGGGACTCGCTCTGAAGAGCCGGAACAAATTATGACCAGCTTTGTTAAGCAGTTCTATGACTCTGCCACCCATATACCCCCGTTAATATTGCTCCAGCATCCGGTGGCGGATAAGGCTGTTATTGAAAGCTGGCTTGAAAGCAAGAGGGGAAGCAAGATCCGTATTCAAGTGCCCGGAAAGGGAAACAAGAAGCAACTGGTAGATACCGTCGCTGAGAATGCCACCCGGGGCCTGGAGCAGCTTAAAATAAAGCAGCTATCGGCGCCGGCAGCGCTTGAGGCTGCCCTGGAGGAGATAAAAAGAGAGCTGAAGCTGCCCTGCCTGCCTTCACGGATGGAAGGCTATGACATCTCCAACATACAGGGGCAAGCTGCCGTGGGCAGTATGGTGGTCTTTGACCGGGGTAAGCCCAAGCCGGCTCACTATAGACGCTTTAGAATTAAAACTGTGCCCGGTGCTGACGACTACGCCATGCTTCAGGAGATAATCCGTCGGCGTTTTGGGCGCCTTAAGAGTAAAGACATTTCTGCTCCAGATAGCTGGGCAATACTGCCCGACCTCATCCTCATTGATGGCGGCCGGGGGCAGCTAAATTCGGTGCTTGAGGCAATGCGCCAGGTTGGAGCCGGTTCAGTGCCTGTCACCAGTTTGGCCAAGGAGAGGGAAGAGATTTTTATCCCGAAAAGAGCAAAACCAATCAGCCTGCTCTTCAGTTCTCCGGGACTTCAGTTACTACAGCGCCTAAGAGACGAAGCGCACCGCTTCGCCCTGGGCTACCATCACAAAGTACGTAAGAAGCAGACCTTTGCCTCAGCCCTTGATTCAGTGCCTGGTGTTGGCCCCAAGCGTAAACGCAACCTGCTTAAGAAGTTTGGCTCAGTCCAGGCTATCCGGGAAGCTTCCCCAAGAGAGTTAGCCGCCACTAAGGGCATGAGCCGAAGCCTGGCCCAAAAAATAAAGGAGTATCTGTAAAGCATGCCAGCCAATCTACCACCGCAATACCTTGAGGCTGAAAGGAATTTCCGGGCGGCTAAAAGCCCGGCCGAAAAGATAGCCGCTCTGGAAGAGATGCTGGCTATTATGCCCAAACACAAGGGAACAGACCATCTCCGTGCCGAGCTAAGAAGCCGAATTGCCAAGCTGACTCAGTTACTGGTCAAGAAATCTGGCGCCCAGCGGGTGTCCATGATGATTGAAAAGGAGGGGGCTGCCCAGGTAGCCGTAATCGGGCTGCCTAACTCGGGCAAATCCCAGCTCGTTGCCAGCATAACCAATGCCTCCCCGGCTGTGGCTGAATACCCTCTCACCACGCATAATGCCATGCCCGGGATGATGGAGTTTGAAGACATCAAAATACAGCTGATTGATACCCCGCCCCTGGTGCCCCAAGCTAC
>JAUWZL010000022.1 GCA_030615305.1 Dehalococcoidia bacterium | reverse complement strand
GCACCAGCTTCTTGAGCAATACTGGCCTGCTCGGCGTTTACAATGTCCATTATAACGCCGCCCTTAAGCATCTGTGCCAGCCCGGTTTTTACCTTCCAGGTGCCAGTTTCCATAACCTTTCCTACTATAAGTGTATTTTACTATTTGTTTGGGTTGCTTATCAAGCTCACCAACCTCACCCCCTTAATCCCCCTCTCCTTTCAAGGAGAGGGGGAGGAGAAGAAAGAGGGGCTAACGCCCCTCTTAACACCCCTTAAGACAATAGTCTGTCAAGAAGAGATGAGCTATGCTTCTCTTAACATCCCTCTGGATGAACATCCATCAAGAAGATGAGGTGCTACGCCCCTCTTAAATGCCCCGCTAGGTTAGTAGCTCCTTCGCGAAACCTCGTTACCCTGATTATCATAGAGCACGGCTACATCAGGTTCAGTGTTATTCCAAATGGCTCGGCTATATTCAAAACTGAATCCTCCCCATTCGGGGTGGTATTCATTAGTATAAACTCTGACACTTTTGCCCGGAGCTAATATGAAAGATGGGAAAGTGAATGAAGGATAGCCCTCTGATATATCCATTAACACACAGCCAGTTAGCTCCTGCGGTTTATCTCCAAGATTGGTGATTTCTACATATTCATCGGACTCTACATTAGGCACCAGCCCATCATAAAAAATGTGGGTGACTTGGACATTTTCAACTATTATAGGTGGTGATGGTTGAGGCTCTTGCCAAATCCATATTTTGTCCTGTCTTGCCTCTACCTCCATTTCCCCAAGATAATCTTGATATTTAGTGTCTGGCTCATAGGCTATAGACCAAGCAAGCCCTTGCCTCACCAGCTCAGCATTAACAAATATATCATCAACGTAAACATAGCGTAGCAGTCTCCCATATTTGTCAGTTTCTGAAATATCCTTCTCCAACCGAACGGTTTTACCCTCCACCAATTGTCGGTTATATCTAGTAGCCTCCTGAGCCAGAGCGCAATACTCAGGTCGTTTATCATCTAGCTCAGGTGCATCTAGGCCAATATAGCGAACCTTGTATATTATGCCGGCAATGCTTACCTCAATGGTGTCACCATCAATCACCCTAGTGACTAGGATATCGATAGCAGAGGCACAACCAACGGTTAAAACCAGAAGGAATAAGGCCAAGATACTGCTTACAAATTTTGCTCTCATATCAAGCCCCCTTATCCACAATCGGTCTTTTTGCTGGTATGCCCGGGCGTCTTGGGTATTGCTCAGGAGTTGGGGCTATCTTGTCAACTATTACCAGATAGCGTTCGTCGCTAAGCTCTCCCAGCTCAATTCTCTTCACCCTTAGTCGGCTGCCGCCCAGCATGCTGATTGCCTTGGTTGCTTGGCTCACCTCAAGTTCAGAAACCATCTTTTTCTGGGCAATGAAGCTACCGCCGATAGTGCAGAAGGGCAGGGTTAATTCAGCCAGGGTAGCCAGTGGTGCCACGGCACGGGAAAGCACAATGTCAAACTTTTCTCGGTATCGGGCCTTGTGGGCAACCTCCTCAGCCCGCCCGACTACAATCTCAATATCATCCAGGCCCAGCACCTGTTTAACGTGGTGCAAAAAGGCTGCCTTTTTACCGGTAGCTTCAAGCAGCACCAGCTTTACGCCGGGCAGGACAATTCTGATGGGCAGTCCTGGAAAGCCGGCACCGGTGCCGACATCAATAAGCCGCAATCCTTCGCCTACCATCGGTTGCTTAAAGGCCAGGATCACGGTAAGGGAATCGAGGAAGTGCTTTATTTGCACCTCTCTAAATTCGGTTATGGAGGTGAGGTTTACTCTCTGGTTCCAATCTATTAACTCCTGATAATAGATATAGAACTGCTCAAGCTGCCTGGAATTAAGCTGTAAGCCCAGCTTCTCAGCTCCAGAGTTAAGGTATTTCATATTGGCTTCGGTCATCCAGATAGCTCCGACCAGATTATATCACTATGAATGGGGACTTAACCAAATGACTTAAGGAGCATGATGCCTCCTAGGGATGAAAAGGGGGATCTAAAAGGGGTATAAGCCCCTCTTGAACACCCTGCGTTACTACTCAAGGGCAAGAAGAGTCAAAGAGAGGCGAAGCCTCTCTTAAAAAATAATTCCCCCTCTCCTTTGAAGGAGAGGGGGATAAAGGGGGTGAGGATAGAGAAGAACAAAGAAGCCTTTACATTTTAGGCACGCCTGTGTTATATTTATTTTTGAGTGAAGATAAATAGAGAAACCGCTAGGGGTGCTTAAAGGCTGAGAGGCGTTTTTGCCAACCCTGATAACCTGATCTTGGTAATGCGAGCGTAGGGAAGCGGCACTGACTGAAGACCAGGGTCTGGGGTAATAGCCAAAGCCTTGGTTTTATTTTTCTAGGGGAGATTATGACTCAACTGGAACTGGCGAAAGAAGGTATTGTGTCACCGCAGATGGATTGGGTAGCCCAGAGTGAGGCTGTAGCACCTGAAACCATCAGGCAGGGTGTGGCGCTGGGGGAAATAGTAATTCCAGCCAATAAAAATCATGGCAACCTTGTTCCCTGCGGCATCGGTCATGGGCTATCCACCAAGGTCAATGCCAACATCGGCACCTCTTCCGACTTTGGTGATGTTAATACTGAACTGGCAAAGCTTATGGTAGCCATTGATGCCGGGGCAGATACGGTCATGGACCTATCTACCGGTGGTGATATAGCCGCTATTAGGCAGGCTATTATTGCCGCCAGCCCCTTACCAGTAGGCACCGTACCCATCTATCAGGCAGGCATTGAGGCCCTGACTAGGCATAGTGCCATAGTCAAGATGACTGCCGATGAACTATTCAAGACCATTGAAGAACATGTCCGGGACGGTGTTGATTTCATGACCGTTCACTGTGGTGTAACCCAGCAGGCTATCGCCCGACTCAAGCAGCAGGGGCGAGTAACCGACATTGTATCTCGCGGTGGTGCTTTTTTGATGGGCTGGATGCTACACAACGAACGTGAAAACCCGCTATATGAGCAGTTTGATCGCTTATTGGATATAGCCAGCCAGTTTGATGTAACACTGAGCCTGGGTGATGGTATGCGCCCGGGTAGTCTAGCTGATGCTACCGACCGGGCTCAGGTTGAGGAACTGATTGTTCTCGGCGAGCTCGTTCAGCGGGCCCATGAAGCTGGGGTGCAGGTAATGGTTGAAGGGCCCGGGCACCTGCCCATAAATCAGATTGAGGCCAATGTTCAATTACAGAAGGCCATCTGCAATGGCGCTCCTTTCTATGTCCTGGGGCCACTGGTAACCGATATTGCTGCCGGATACGACCATATCACCGGAGCCATTGGCGGTGCCATCGCTGCCGCCGCCGGTACCGACTTTCTATGCTATGTAACCCCATCCGAGCACCTCTCCCTGCCCGATGCTGAGGACGTCAGGCAAGGAGTGATGGCGGCACGTATTGCCGCTCATGCCGGAGACATAGCTAAAGGGGTAAAGGGGGCTGCTGAGAGGGACAGGCAGATGTCTCTGGCACGAAAGAAGCTCAACTGGGAAGAGCAGGCCAGCCTGTCTTTAGACCCAAAGCGATTTAGTCGCGTCCATGCCAAACAGGCAACGGCCGGGGTGGCCTGCAGCATGTGTGGTCAGTTTTGCGCTATGGAACTGGCGGAAAGGTATTTAGGTATTTCAGTAGCCAAGTGCTAATATGTAGACCTTGATGGCATTCAGTGATAGTGACCAAGCTCTTGAGCATCCTAGCCACTATTGAACGGTTGTTGTAACGGAAAAGAATGACAAGGGCTATAATTTACCTACTAGCTATTGTTGCCGCTGAAGTGGTCACTGTTGTCTTCCCGCCCTTATTGGGAATAGCCTTAGGCGTAGCCTTTCATACCGCAATACTGCTGGCGATAATAGTAGATTCAGCTCTGATAAAGAGTTACCTCCAGGGGCGGCTGGTTCTATCGCTGGCGGTAGTTCCCCTAATAAGAATAATAAGTATATCTTTACCCCTGGCTGATATACCCCAGGTCTGGTGGTACCCTATTATCTATTTGCCCTTGCTGGCGGCAGCAATTGTACTGGCACGTCTTTTAAATTATAGGCCGAAGGATATTGGTATAACTGTTGGCTTCCTCCCTGTCCAGCTAGCCGTTGCCTTAGCCGGGGTGGCCTTTGGCATAGCCGAGTACCTAATTCTAGCCCCAGAACCACTAGTATCTGAGCTTACCTGGCAAGCAGCCTGGCTGCCGGCACTAATACTTTTGTTTTCCACAGGGTTTGTGGAAGAGTTTATCTTTCGTGGCGTGTTGCAGCGAAGTGCCGTGAATGCCTTCGGCGGTTGGGGGATAGTCTACGTCAGTTTCATTTTTGCCATACTTCATATAGGCTGGATAGAAGCAGCAAACCCTCTTTCCTGGATTGATGTTGTCTTCGTTTTTGCTATTGCCCTGTTCTTTGGCTGGGTAGTTAAAAAAACAGGGTCACTCCTCGGAGTGTCCCTGTGTCATGGAATTACTAATATAGTGCTCTTTATTATTGCGCCCTTTTTCTTCTAGGTGAGCACCCCAGCTATTGCTACGCCAATTATAACAACAAATGTTATCACCAGTGGCACAATGGCTATAGTAATGAATCTGGCGACGCGTAAGGAAAAACCAGAGCCACCGGCGCCGGCTAGCTCTTTAGTGGCTAGAAAGGAAATTAAAAGTACTGTAGCCGCTATACTCAGTGCTGCAGTCAGCCCCATGGCCGCTATTGCCGTTACCGTAGTAACTGTGGTTGTAGATACCGTAGTAACCATAATTACTCTTCCCTTTTCTTACCTAAGACAATAACACCTCAAAGCCCATTTGTCAAGTGTTGTGTTTTGCCTTGTTGTAGCCATTATAGCACAAAAGGACGCTTGTCAAGCCCTTTAGTATAAAATTACTAAAAATTAGTACTAAAGTTTTAGCATAAATTAATACTTTTGTCATATCTTGATAAATCGGCAATAGTAAATAGTAGAAAAGGGGCTAGGTTTCCCCGGTTCCATCCCTGTCGCTTAACACCATAGTTGGGTCCGGTTTTACTCTTGGCAGATGGGGTAAAAATCTGCTAGACTAGTTTTTATTTGATTACGGCCCGATTTAAGTACCTGGAGCGGAAACTAATGAACCTGAAGGTGATACTTGAGCAGGCGGCAAAGCGCTATGGAGAAAAGACGGCAGTTGCCTTAGGCGAGCTTCGGTTATCCTACACTGAGTTAGATGAAGATTCAAATAGGATAGCCAATGCCCTGATAGCAATGGGGGTTAGCAAAGGTGACCGGGTGGCTATGCTGCTACCTGACAGTCCCCAGTTTGCCGTTATTTATTTTGGAGTAGTTAAGATTGGAGCCATAGCCGTTCCTCTGGACACCAAGTATAAGATTAGAGAACTAACTTCTCTTTTTTCCCACTGTGAGCCCAAGGTCCTGGTTACTGAAAGCCCGTATCTTGAACCATTGCTTCCTTTCTTGCCAGCATTTAGATATATTGAGCATGTCATTGACCTGAGCGCTGAGGGTAATGGGCAGTTCCTAGGCTATCAGGTGATTATGGCTAAGGGCTCAGCACAAAGGGTCAAGCTAGAGCCTAAGCCTACGGATGTGGCTCATATCGCCTATACTTCAGGACCTGCCTTTCGTCCTAAAGGGGTCATGTTAACCCACAATCACTTGGTTAGGGCAACTAAGATATCGGCCTGTGGCTTTCAGCAGACCGATAAGGATATAGTGATGCTTTTCGCTTTGCCGATGCATCATGCTGCTGGTCTCGTGGTCATATTGCTAACCTCAATAGGCAAAGGTAGTACCGTGATAATACTGCCCGGTCTGTCTATTGAAGGTTTAATGGAAACCATTGAGAGAGAAAAGGCTACCATATTTATGGGGGTGCCTTATATCCATGCTCTGATAGTTAAAAAGGCTATGGAGGAAGGTATAGCCCATGATTTGAGCTCCCTCCGCATCTGCGCCAGTGCCGGGGCGCCGCTACCGATAAATATTATAGAACAGTTTGAGCGGCACCTGGGCTTGAGGCTGATTCAGTTTTACGGTTTAACCGAGGGTACGGCTCATGTTACCTGTCAGGACGTTGATGGCAGTGGCAAGCTCGGTTCGGTGGGCCAGGCTCTACCTGGCTGGAGGGTAAAGGTGGTGGATGATAATGGGCAGAAACTACCACCAAATAAACCTGGGGAGATAGCTATCAGAGGGCCAATTATGAAAGGGTACTATAAAAATCCTCAAGCTACCGCCAGGGCAATAAAGCACGGCTGGCTCTACACCGGTGATATCGGTAGGCTGGATGAGGATGGCCATCTCTTTATCCTAGGCCTGAAAAAGGAAATGATTATTGTCAAGGGCCAGAACATCTATCCGTCTGACATTGAGGCGTTACTTCTTGCCCATCCCAAGGTAGCTGAAGTGGCCGTAGTAGGCATCCCCGGCGGGATGCGGGGCGAGGTGGTCGGGGCTGCTATCAGGTTAAAGACAGGTGAGGCGGCTACAGAACAAGAGATTAAGAAATTCTGTCTTGAACGCATAGCCAATTATAAGGTGCCCAAACAGGTTATTTTCCTGGACTCCTTGCCCAAAACCGCTGATGGCAAGGTGCAAAAGCAGGCCTTAAAAGGATATTTATTGACCGTATATTCAACAAGCAAAGCAGAGGAGAAATTAGTCTCGTAGAGACATTTTCCATACTTTCGTGTAAAATAGGCTGATATCTTTGCCCGAGATGAGGAACCTGTAATGGCCAAAGGGGTAGCTGTCGTTACCGATACCACAGCCTGTATTCCGCAGGAAATGGTAAAGGAGTATGGTATTGAGCTGGTACCGATAGAGGTTATCTTTGATGATAGGGTTTATCGGGATGGAATAGATATAACCCCAGCCGAGTTTTATGCTAAATTACGGCAAACAGAAAAACTGCCCACAACTTCAGGCTCCTTGCCCGGCCCCTACCTTGAGGCCTATCGCCGAGCCAGCCAGAGGGCTGATGGCATTGTCTGCATCACAGAGTCGTCCAAGTTCAGCGGCATGTTTAACTCAGCCCGGTTAGCTGTGGAGATGGCAAAGGAAGAGTTACCCGGTGTGGCTGTGGAGGTACTTGAGTGTTCTAGTGCCGCCGCTGGTCAGGGTCTGGTGGCGCTGGCGGCAGCCAGAGCGGCGGCTTCAGGGAAAAACCTGGCCGGGGTAGTTGAGGTTGTCAAGGAGCTTATGCACCGAGTGCATCTATTCGCCGCACTGGATACCCTTCACTATTTAGTCAAAGGGGGGCGTGTGCCCCAAGCTGCTGCCCTGGTGAATTCAATATTAGGAATTAAACCCGTTTTTTCTGTTAATGGTGGTGAAGCTCATACCGTGGCCCTTCCCAGAAGTACTAAGAGTGCCATGAAGCGCATCTTGAAATTAATGATGAAAAAGGTAGGCAAGGGGCAGCCGGTTCACGCAGCTGTGATGCACGCTGATGCCCTTGAGCAGGCAAGAGTGCTTAGGGACCAAATTTCTTCTCGGTTCAATTGTGTTGAGCTATTCATCACCGAGTTCACCCCAGTAATGGGTGTTCACACCGGACCGGGAGTAATTGGTGCCGCCTTCTATAGTGAAGATTGAAGCTTCAGGCTTACTGGCAGCCATTTCCCCTTCACCCCTTCCTTTATAAATTCACATGGAAAGCTTTTTGTAGGGCAGGCAATGATTTAAAGGTTTTTCTCGGTCTGTCTGGCGAAAGAAAGGGAGATAGCTTATAATCAGGTCGTGGAGAAATCCCTATTTGTCTCTGATGTTGAGAAACTGGTGGAGAGTTTGGCAGGGCTTCCCGAGCCGGTGGCTAGACCTGTGCTAGTTGTCGTTAGTGGTCTACCCGGGACAGGAAAGTCTTACTTCTGTCGGCGACTGGCTGAGAGACTGCCGTCTGTTATTCTGGAAAGCGATGCCTTGCGCAAGGCTCTCTTCCCATCGCCAAGCTATAGCCTGATGGAGAGCGCCCGCCTTTTTAGAACGATTAGGCTTCTTATTGAAAGACTTCTAAAAAGAGGCATTCCCATTATCATGGATGCCACCAATCTATCAGAGCGCTATCGCGAGTACTTTTATAGTATTGCTGACCGTTTGGATGTAAAATTAGTCCTGATAAGTGTTAAGGCACCGCCCTGGCTAGTAAAAGAACGACTTGAAGTCAGGCAGAAGAGGCCGGAGGAGAAATCAGATGCCGCCTGGGAGGTATACCAGAAAATGAAGAGTTCGGTTGAAAAAATCAGCCGAAAACACTATGTTGCCGATACTTCACGGGATATCACGCCTGTCCTGGACAAAATTATGAGAGAGGTTAAGCGGTAGATTTTGGAGATTTTAGATGGGGTAGATTGAAGGAGCGGAGCCCCTTCAAAACCTTTGCTTCCCCCTCTCCTTCAAAGGAGAGGGGGACATAGGGGGTGAGGTGGATAATCAACTATTTTGATAGGTGAAAGGAGACCAGGGTGGAGATTAAGATTATAGCCGGTGATATTTCTCGGGTTGAAGCCGGCGCTGCCGTATTGAGCTTTTTTGAGGGTATGGAGGGCCTTGATGGTGACCTAGCGACAATGGACAAGGCTCTTGACGGGGCTATTTGCCAGCTTATTAGCCGGGGTGAGGTTAAGGGCAAGCTTGGTGAAATCAACACTATCCATAGCCTGGGCAAGCTACCTGCCGCCCGGGTGGTGGTTATCGGGCTGGGTAAGAAGGAAGAGCTCACCCTGGATAGGATTCGGGGTACCGTGGCTGAAACCTGCCGCCATTTGCGGCAGAAGATGGTAGATGATATAGCTACGGTGGCTCATGGTGTCGGAGTCCTTGACATAACTCCAGACAGCTCGGCTCAGGCGATAACTGAGGGTGCCCTGCTCGGTGTTTATTCCTTTCGCAAGCATATAACTAAAGAAGCTGAGCATGGTGAGATTAGAAAGCTGTCAATACTAGGTAGTAAAGCAGATGTTCCTCTTTTGGAGCAGGGTCGTGATAGGGGTAAGATTCTGTCTGAGGCGGCTAACTTAGCCCGCGATATGGTCAATGAGCCGGCAAATTTTATGACACCGGCTCATATGGCCGAGCTGGCCAAGAAGCTGGCACAAGACTATGGCCTTGAGCTTAGCGTTCTTGAGAAGGAAGATATGCAGGAGTTAGGCATGGGGGCACTACTGGGTGTCGCTCAAGGTAGCTGCCAGCCGCCAAAATTTATTGTTCTTAATTATAAAGGAAGAGACTCCGAAGAGATTGACCTGGCTATGGTGGGCAAGGGAGTTACCTTTGATTCAGGGGGTATTTCACTCAAGTCTCCAAAGGAGATGGATGAGATGAAGGACGATATGGCTGGCGGGGCAGCAGTGATAGCGGCTATTTCGGCTATTGCCCGGCTTAAACTCGGGCTAAATGTTACCGCTATAGTGCCATCAGTGGAGAACCTGCCCAGCGGCAGTGCCCTGAAACCAGGAGATATTGTAACGGCTATGACCGGTAAGACGATTGAAATCATATCAACCGATGCTGAGGGGCGGCTTATTCTGGCTGATGCCCTGGGCTATGCCA
>JAUWZL010000084.1 GCA_030615305.1 Dehalococcoidia bacterium | reverse complement strand
CATGTACCCAGGCCTGCCCGGCTCACGTGGATGCCGCCCGATACATACGCTTTATCGCCCAGGGGAAGCCGGCCGAGGCAGTAGCCGTAGTCCGTGAGAAGATTCCCTTCTCTTCGGTCTGCGCCTACATCTGTGCCCATCCCTGCGAGGCTTCCTGTAGCCGGGGCCTTATAGATGAACCTATCGCTATCCGTATGCTGAAACGGTTTGCCGTTGATAATGACACCGGGCTATGGAAGCAAAGTTCCAAGATTGCCCCTCCCAGTAGTAAACGGGTGGCGGTTATCGGCTCCGGACCGGCCGGGCTTACTGCCGCCTATTACCTGGCCAAGCTCTGTGGCCACCAGGTGACTGTCCTTGAAGCCTTGCCTGAGCCGGGAGGTATGTTGCGTTTTGGCATCCCCGACTATCGGCTGCCGAAAAACATCCTCAAGGCTGATATTAGCGAGATAGAATATGTTGGTGTTGAGATAAGAACCAATACCAGAGTGGACTGTCCCGAAAGCCTCCTTGGGCAGGGATTTGCTGCCGTCTTCGTCGCCATCGGGGCACATCAGGCTATCGGTCTCGGTGTTCCCGGTGATGACGACCCCAGAGTCTTGGGCGGTGTTGACTTCTTGAGACAGGTGAACTTGGGCAAGAAGGTAGAACTGGGTAATAGAGTAGCCATTATCGGCGGTGGTAATACCGCCATGGACTCAGCAAGAACTGCGGTCCGCCTCGGGGCTAGAGAGGTGACTATTATCTACCGGCGAACCCGGGTTGAAATGCCAGCTAGCCCGGAAGAAATTGAGGATGCTTTAGACGAGGGAATAAAGATTATCTTTCTGGCGGCGCCGTCTAAGGTAATTGGTAAGAAAGAAGAATTGCTGCTGGAGTGTATTCGTATGAAGCTGGGACCGGAGGACGCCAGCGGCCGGCGGCGGCCTGAGCCAATTGAAGGCAGTGAGTCCACCGTCAGCCTGGATAACATCATAGCCGCCACCAGTCAGCAGCCTGATATACCATCCTCATTTGGACTGGACATTGGACGAAACAATAAGATTCAGGTTACCCCTGATACGCTGGCCACTGGCAAGGAGGGCATATTCGCCGGTGGTGATGCCGTAACCGGGCCGGCGACGGCTATTGAGGCCATTGCCGCTGGCAGACAGGCAGCCATCTCCATAGACAAGTATCTGGGCGGGAGTGGCATTATTGATGAAGTGCTGGCACCGCCTGAGGAAATTATAGACCGCAGCGGCGGCCCAGGTGAGGGATGGCGACCTAAAATAGGCACTATCGCCCACCAGCGGCGGCTCAACAGCTTTGATGGAGTAGAACTCGGCTGGAGCCAGGAGCATGCACTTAAAGAGACCGAGCGTTGCCTGAGGTGCGACCTTGCCTATGAAGTAGACAAGTACCAGCTGGACGGTGGTCTGTGTATCTACTGCGGCTTATGTGTTGAGTCCTGTCCCTTTGATGCCCTGTTTATGGGTTACAGCTATGAACGTGGTTCATACCGGCTTAGGGAGCAGTTCTTGGGTAAGGAGGAACTTTTGACGCCGGATAGAATAAAGCCCAGCGGTTATGCTCACCCCGAGGTTGAAGAGACCTTGCCTGAGCAGACTTTGCTCATTGACCGAGCCTGAGGTGAAAAAGCTATGGGATTAGAGATTGCCTTCTGGGTGCTGGCCATAGTGGCTATAGCGGCCGCTTTAGCCGTAGTGCTGCTGCCCAATATATTCCGGGCGGCCCTTTCCCTTATCCTGTGCTTTCTGTCTGTAGCTGGCATCTTTGTTACTCTCAGTGCCGACTTTCTGGCGGCAGTACAGGTCCTGATTTATGTTGGCGCCATAGCTGTACTAATCATCTTGGCTATCATGCTGACTAGGGAGGTTCAGCGGGGTAGCCTTTCTAACAAGCTTAGAGTTCCTGTCCTTGTGAGCGCTATCTTGTTTTTGGGGGTGGCTATTTTTGCCGTGATTAATACATCTTGGCCGGTAGCCACTGAGCCACCACAGGAGCCTACTACCGCCGCCTTGGCTAGTAAACTTTTTGGTCAAGACGGCTTTATCCTAGCTGTAGAGATTGCTGCCATACTGCTTCTGGTTGCTATTATAGGGGCTATTACTTTGGTGAGAGAGAAGTAGCCATGTCTTTGACTTTAGAGCATTATCTTATATTGTCAGCCATTCTCTTCTCTATTGGTTTATACGGGGCACTGGCTAAGCGGAGTGCCATAATCATCCTGATGTCTATTGAAATCATGCTAAATGCGATCAACATCGCTCTGGTTGCCTTTTCACGCTATATTGTGCCCAGTCTGCTAACCGGGCAGATTTTTACCATCTTTAGTATCACCGTAGCCGCCGCTGAGGTCACTGTTGGCCTAGCTATAATAATAGCTATCTACCGCCGCCGCGAGACTATAGATGTTACCAAAATTGACCTGATGAAGTGGTAAAAGCAAAGTAATAGGTTAAAGGGTTATGGAAGTTACCATGCCATATGAGATAGTCTGGCTTATTTTTCTACTGCCGCTGTTTGCATTTGTCGTCATTGCGCTGGTGACACGATTTCTGGGTAATCCCAGGCTCAGCGGATATATCTCCATCGGGGCTGTCTCTGTTTCTATGGGCCTGTCAATCTGGGCACTTTTATGTCTTCTTTCAGCTCCTGGGCAGGAGCTACCAGTACCTAGCTTTAGCTGGCTTGTGGTTGAGGGTGGCATTACCGTCCAGTTTGGGCTAATTATGGACTCATTGACAGCGGTTATGCTTATCGTTGTCACTGTAGTCAGCCTCATGGTGCAGGTTTACTCACTGGGCTATATGCACGGTGACCCTGGCTATCACCGCTACTATGCCTTTATGTCGCTATTCACCGCCTCAATGCTGGGGCTGGTTCTGGCTGACAACCTGCTACTGATGTTTATTTTTTGGGAACTGGTTGGTCTCTGCTCCTACCTTCTTATCGGCTTCTGGTTCCATCGTCCAGCAGCCGCCAATGCGGCTAAGAAGGCTTTCATTGTCACCCGTATCGGTGATTTTGGCTTTCTGGCCGCCATACT
>JAUWZL010000044.1 GCA_030615305.1 Dehalococcoidia bacterium | reverse complement strand
CGCCGATGCCTAATAACGGGAATAGGGCGACAAAGAGCATAATTATGCCCATGCCGCCGAGCCACTGGGTAAGAGAACGCCACAAAAGGATACCCTGGGCTTGGGTTTCAATGGAGGTGAATACCGTGGCCCCGGTGGTAGTATAGCCAGACATAGCCTCAAAGAAGGCATCCAGGAAGCTGGGCAGGGCCCCCGAAAGTTGATAGGGCAGGGCGCCGAAGAGCGAGGCTGCTATCCAGCCCCCGGCAACCAGTGCGATGGCTTCTCGCCGGCTCAGCCTTCTCTCACCCAACGGTATCAGGCGCCAGAGCAATAAACCTGAGCCCAGGCTGATACCCATGGAGATGGCGAAAGCTGTGGTATCGGGCCCCTTAGCAAAAAGGCTCCAGCCCAGGGGCAGGAGCATGGTTAAGCCTATGATTGTTATCAGCAGTCCCAGGTAGTGGAGAACAACCTTTATTCTCATTATTGCTTCTTACTGGAAAAGCTTTTCCACAGAGTGGATAGCCGAGAGGGGAGCGACTATGATAACGTGTTCCCCCGGTTTTACCACACTGTCGCCGGGCGGAATAATGACCAACTCATTACGAACAATAGCTCCAGCTACTGCCTCTTTGGGCAGGCCGGCCTCGGTAATTTTCTTATTAGCTATATGTGCTTGTGGGCTGGTAACGAATTCAATGGCTTCCAGTTGCTGACCCTCAAGCAAGGCGGTGGCAATTACGCCGCCACGAAGGACAAAGCGAGTGATTTTATCGGCCGCCAGCAGGGCGGGCAGTGCGGCGACATCAACCCCAATTGCCTCAGCCAGAGGGATATATCCCGGCTTGTTAATTACCACCAGACTTCGGGGCACCCCCAGATTCTTGGCCAGCAGCCCACAGAGGATATTAATTTCATCGCTCTCGGTGGTAGCCACAAAGGCGTCTGCTGAGGGCACACCCTGCTCAATGAGAAAGTTGCGGTCGGTGCCATCGCCCTGCTGCACTTCCGTTTCTTCCAGCTGGGCGGCTATCTCTTGGCAGAGGTCCAGATCATTCTCGATAACCTTGACCTTAACCCCTCGTTTCCCAAGTCCTTCGGCAGTAAGGAAGCCAATTCGCCCGCCGCCGAGGATAACAACTTTCCTTGCCGGACGCTTCGGCTGGCTGAACATCTTGCCCAGTTCATCCATGAACTCCCTGGGGGCTATCAGGTAGACGCTATCGCCCTCGGTTATCACTTCATCAGCATTGGGCATAACAATACCCCCCTCACGGACAATGGCGGCCACGACACATGGTTTGGGGAAAGCAATATCACCTAAGGCCTTATCAACGAGGGCTTCCCCCTCCACCCTGAATTCCCTTATCTGAATAAGGCCATTGGCGAAGTTCTCTACCGGGGTAGAATAGAAGCCGGAGAGGATGTCCATTATTTCCTTGGCCGCTTCAGCTTCGGGGTTGATGAATACATCTATACCCAGGCTTTTTGGTCTTACTATCTTCCGTGGGGCCATAGCCGACTTGGCCGGGGCGACAAAGTAACCTGAATAACCGGGGTTTCGGATTCTGGCGGCGGTTGTGCCCGCACCCAGCTCCTTAGCCATGAAGCAGGTAACCATGTTGGTTTCATCGCTGTTAGTGACGGCAAGAACCAGGTCAGCACGGTCAACCTCGGCTTCCCTGAGGACTTTGGGCGTGGCCGCATTCCCGTGGACAGTTTTGACATCAAGCTGGCGGCGTATGTTCTCTAGCGCCTCTTCAGATTGTTCCACTACAACTACTTCTTGCCCCTCCTCGGCGAGCAAAGAGGCGATGTGGAAACCTATTACCCCGCCACCAGCTATGACAATATACATTAGCTTATCCTAAACGCCTGCCAGAAATAGCCTTAAAGCATCTTGAAATGCCTTGGCGAAGGGCATGAAGTCTTCCCCGGGGCTTCCTCAACCTTCGTAATACTCGGTCACCTGGTTTGGTGGCAGGTAGTTGTTTAAGAGGCTCGGTTTTCATTATCTTTCACTGTCTTAGCTTTGAATTCTATGCCCTTGTCTTGCGGCTGTCAATAGCTGGCAGGCAAGGCCCTAGCTTTTAGGCCCCTTCTCAGCTTCTTTAGTAACGGTCAATTTGCAGAAAATGTCATTAGCACTGCACTGGTCACATTCCATCTCAAGGGTGGTGTGCTCAATGTTGTACTGCTGGCTGAGCACCTCCTTAATTTGCTCACGAATATTAGCCGCCTCACTGGTGGTAAGGTCATCAATGAGCACATGGCAGCTCATGGCGTGTAGCTGGGGTGTAATGCTCCAGACATGAAGGTCGTGCACGTCCCTTACCCCCGATATCTGGTTAAGGCTATTTACTATCTTTCTTATATCTATCCCCCGCGGTGCAGCCTCTAAGAGGACCCTTAAACCATCTCTAAGGATGCTCCAGGCAGCCAGGACAATAATAAGGCCAATAGCTATGCTGATAATCGGGTCCACCACGAATAATCCTGTGAGCAGTATGATGGTGCCCCCCAGGATTACCCCGGTTGAAGCCAAGGCATCACCCAGAGCGTGCCAGAAAGCGCTGCGCACATTGATATTAGCCTTCTGTTCCTTGCGTAGCCAGGAGGCGACAAATAGATTGACGCCTAGGCCAACGACGGCAACAGCTAGCATGATAGGGCTGTTGACCTCAGGTGGTTGCTGCAAGCGGTGGAAGGCCTCATAGAAGATGACCAGGGCAATGGCCAAGATACTGAGGGCGTTTACAATGGCAATCATCACTCCTACCCGGTGATAGCCGAAGGTCATGCTGTGGCTGGCAGGACGTTCCGCTTGCTTGACGCCATACCAGCTTAAGGAAAGGGCAATAACATCGGCAAATACATGCCCGGCATCAGCTAGCAGAGCTAAGCTGTTGGCCAGAAGGCCACCGGCTAATTCCGCTGCCAGTATTAAGCTGCTGAGCATGATACCGAACTTGAGCTTGCTGGCTACCGGCAGCGCCCGGTGGTGAGCATGGTTGGCCAATTACCCTCTCCTTGAACAGTCAAGCCCATAATGAGAATGAAACCCGGTTACTCGCTTGG
Source organism: Dehalococcoidia bacterium (assembly GCA_030615305.1). The sequence goes on along the minus strand of JAUWZL010000044.1, from coordinate 2,671 downwards.
CTGCTGATAAATTCATAATCTAAGAGCATTATTTATTGACATCTGTCGGTATTTTATCTAAACTCAATGGTGAAATCAAAAAAGTAACCTTAAAGTACCTAATTGCCATGCGCCTTACTAACCTCAACATGATGCACCTTGCCTGGCAGAGGAGGTTTCCTGTTGCCTAGGTTCTCCTTTGTTCCCCGGGAGGAGAGATTCTTTGACCTTTTTATTGACAGCGCTCGGAATATGGTCAAAACCGCCCGGGGTCTAAAGGAGATGCTTGATAGCTGGGAGAATGTTGGCATAAAGGTAGCCGAGATAACCGAGCTGGAGCATGAGGGGGACTCTATTACCCATCAGATTGCAGCCCTGCTGCACCGCACCTTTGTTACCCCCTTTGACCGGGAGGATATAGCCCTGCTATCTCATACCATGGATGATGTCACCGATTTTATCCATGCTGCCGCTGACGCCTTGTATATATATAAAATAGACGTTCCCACCGAGAGGGCTAAGGAGCTGGCCGACATCATAGTTAAGGCAGCCACTGAGGTAGAAAAGGCGGTGCCCATGCTTAGGCATCGCTCCGAACTAAAAAACGTTCTAGAACACTGTGTTGAGCTTAACCGGCTGGAAAATATGGCGGACAAGGTTTACCGCTCAGCACTGGGCGAGCTGTTTGATGATGGCAAGGACACGGCTTATATTATCAAGTGGCGAGAGATTTATGAGCACATGGAGAGTGCCACTGACCGGTGTGAGGATGTGGCTAATGTTCTTGAGGGGGTAGCCCTCAAGCATGCCTGACCCCTCGTTATGGGTTTTAATTGTTATCATAATCCTGGCTCTCGGTTTCGGTGTTGTTAACGGTTTCAATGATGCCGCCAATGCCATAGCCACCGTAATTGGTACCCGGGCCCTTTCCCCCAGAAGCGCCATAATCATGGCTGCCATTTTTAACTTGGCCGGTGCTGCTACCGGCACGGCTGTTGCTCAGACTATCGGTAAGGGTATTTTAATCCCAGAGGCAATATCATACCAGACGGTGATTGCTGCTCTGGCAGCCGTCATTATCTGGACGACTCTAGCCACCTACTACGGTTTGCCGGTAAGCCTGACCCATGGCTTTGTCGCCGCCATAGCGGCGGCTGGCTTTGCTTGGGTGGGTAGCGGGGCGGTGAATTGGACCAAATTGGGGCAGGTTCTGTCAGCAGTAGTTACGGCTCCTGTCCTCGGCTTTGTCGGCGGCTTTCTGTTCATGGTTGCCCTAATGTGGTTATTCCGGAAGAGTGTTCCGAGCAAGGTGCGGGGCTTTTTTATCAATTTGCAGGTCCTATCAGCCGCTTTTATGGCCTATAGCCACGGTAAGAATGATGGCCAGATGCCAATAGGTGTTATCACTATGGTACTGGTGCTCTACACCGGTCAGACTGAGTTGTGGCAAAACATACCTTGGTGGATAATAATTATCTCGGCGTTAGCTATTAGCTCGGGCACGGCTATAGGCGGCTGGCGAGTAATCAAAACACTGGGGCTCAAGGTTACCACTCTTCGCCCGGTGCATGGCTTTGCCGCTCAAACTGCGGCGGCTTCGGTTATTGAGGTGGCTTCACATTTCGGTATCCCGGTAAGCACCACCCACTGCATAAGTACATCCGTTATGGGGGTGGGGGCTACCCGGCGGTTGTCAGCAGTGCGCTGGGGAGTGGCCGGTAACATTGTCGCCGCTTGGATAATAACCTTTCCTGTCTGTGCTGGGCTGGGTTATTTGTTTTCCTGGCTGCTGGGCCTGCTTGGCTGATAAGCCTATAAATCATATTCCCTGGGGGTTACCCGCAGCTTTTCGGCGGTTATAATGGCCGCAATATCTGATGCTACCCGGTCAATCTGCCCTCGTTTGTTAACCACTACATAGTCAAACATGGGCAGCCTCTTTATTTCCTCTGCGGCGGTTTTCAGGCGTAGGCTTAAATCGGGGACTGATTCAGTGTTACGCTGTTTAAGCCTGGTAATAAGCTCCGGCATTGATGGCGGCATCAGAAAGATAAACACTGCCTGGGGGAGGACTTTTTTAATGGTGGTGGCTCCCTGTATGTCCACCTTTACCATGACTTCCCGTCCCCGGCTAAGTGCCTGTTTTACCGGTTCTTTGGGCACCCCATACCAGTTGCCATAGACGTTTGCCCATTCTAGCAGTTCCTTCTGCTCAATCATCTTCTGGAAGCTTTCCCTTGAGATGAAGTGGTAATCTACATTGTCCCTCTCTCCGGAGCGCCGGGGCCGTGTGGTTACGGTTACTATAAATTCAAGAGGGGTGCCCAGTTCCTTCATCCGGGTTAAAATAGCATCCTTCCCGGCACCTGAGGGACCGGAAAGGACTATGAGTAGCGGCCTGCTGGCTGGGTCAAATAGGCCTTCACTCTCCCAGCTTGATTTTTTCATCACTTTGCTCTGGCCTCAGTAAAGAACCCCCGCGGCTTAACAGGAGCCGGCCAGTGATAGTCTCTGGGGCTAAGGCTGCCAGCACAATGTGCCCGCTATCGGCGAAGATAACCGCCTTAGTCCTTCTGCCATTGGTCATGTCAATAAGGAGTCCCTTGTTTCTTGCTTCCTGGATGGTGCGCTTGGTCGGTGCCGAGTTTGGTGAAGCTATGGCAATAACTCTGTTCATGGCTAGGATGTTGCC
>JAUWZL010000102.1 GCA_030615305.1 Dehalococcoidia bacterium | reverse complement strand
CCCCTTGAGTGTAAAGTAAAGAAAGCCTAGGGCGGTTAGCAGTTCAAAGGTAGTCAACCGACCATAGGTCGCCCTGCTGTTAACCACCTCAACCTCAGGCCTGAGCCTGGCTACCAGGTCAATAAGCTCCGCTTGAGAGATGAATTGACCATTAACCCGAAAACGTTCTCTCAGGTCGCTGAGATGGGGCGAGGTATAGAGACCAGTTTTATACCCGGAGGCGGTAAGCACCGATGCTATCATGGCGGCGGTGCTTCCCTTGCCCTTGGTACCAGCAATGTGAACTGACTTGGCCTTCAGGTGAGGCTTGCCCAACCGGGCCAGCAACTCCTCCATGCGCCTCAGGTCATAACTTATAGCGTCACGCGGAAGGTGCATGGTCTCGTAGTCTATAAAACTGTAGAGATAATCTAGAGACTGCTGATAACGTGAATCTGGCAACCTCTCCCCCTTAAAGTAGCCAAAACTGCACCATAGTTTAGCACAGCCTGGCCGATTTTCTAAGGATGCACAAAGAGACGCTTTGAACTATAAAGCATCTCTATAACTTGACGCTCAGCCAGGGGGCTGATAATATCAACCATACAGGGAACAAAATGAATTTTATTGAAAAGCTCACTGGTGCCGCCCAAAAGAATAACAGCCTGGTCTGTGTCGGGCTTGACCCCAACCCGGAGCTGATGCCGGACAAAATAGGCATCTTTGAGTTCAACAGGGCAATTATTGATGCCACTTATAACTTAGTGTGCGCCTATAAGCTGAATTTTGCCTTCTATGAAGTATCGGGGGCTGAGGGGTTTGATATTCTGAAGCGCACTGTAGACTGCATACCTGATGATATACCGGTGATAGGGGATGCCAAGCGGGGTGATATAGGTAACACAGCCAAGGCATATGCCAGAGCCATCTTTTCTAACCTGAACTTCGATGCGGCGACGGTAAACCCCTACCTCGGCTTTGACTCTGTTGAACCCTTTATCCAGTACCGCAACCGTGGGGTGTTCATCCTGTGCCGGACATCTAATCCCGGCTCGGCTGATTTTCAGAGCCTCCTCTATGGCACAGAGGAGCGAAGCTACCCTTTGTTTGAACTGGTAGCCAGTAAGGCCGGCCAATGGAACAGATACGGTAATATTGGGTTGGTTGTTGGTGCTACCTACCCACAAGAACTAAAGCTGATTAGAGAAAGCCACCCCGATATGCCCCTTTTGATACCCGGTATCGGTGCCCAAGGGGGAGACCTGGAGAAGTCCGTCTGCTACGGGGTTGATGCCAACGGTGAGAAGGCTATAATCAATTCATCACGGCAGATTATATACGCCTCAAGAGGGAAGGATTTCGCCCAGGCGGCCCGAAAAGCTGCCACCGAGCTACGTGACCAGATTAACCGCTATCGGACCGATATTATACTACTATAATATTCCAGCCTTTTGAGGCAAGTACAATGGTTCTAGAAATAAATATGGGAGACGTAGTGCGGCTCAAGAAGAAGCACCCCTGCGGCAGCTATGAGTGGCAGGTAGTCAGGCTGGGTGCTGATATTGGCATTAAATGCCTCAAGTGCCAGCGCCGGGTTCTACTGGAGAGAAGCACCTTTGAGCGGAGAGTCAAGGCCTTCGTTACCAGAGGCAGCGATGATTGAGGACAAAACAGGCTTCAGTGGTATACTAAAATAAGGGTATTCTAAAAGGCGGATAGTCTCATGCAGGTTTTTCTTAATGCACTAGCTAATATCGGTCTCGCTCTACTTATAACTTTCAGCTTGCTGTTTCTCCATAGTATCAGGAGAAAATGATTACCCCGGCGCCTCCCAAGAGGAAAATAATGGCACGCCGTATCATGCACGTTGACCTTGATGCCTTCTTTACCTCGGTAGAGCAGGCAGATAATCCCCGGCTTAAAGGCAAGCCAGTGGTAGTTGGTGGCCAGCCCGACCGGCGAGGGGTGGTTGCCGCCGCCTCATATGAAGCCCGAGCGTTTGGGCTGCACTCCGGAATGCCCTTAAAAACCGCCAGCCGCCTTTGTCCCCAGGCTATCTTTATAGAAGGCAGTATTAAAAAATACCTTGATGCTGCATTAAAATTCATGGCTATCCTGATGGACTTTTCTCCTTTTATTGAG
>JAUWZL010000002.1 GCA_030615305.1 Dehalococcoidia bacterium | reverse complement strand
AAAGTCAAAGAGAACGGTGGTGGTCTCATCGGCAAACACCACAAATTCCCCGATAAATTCAAATGGTTCCTCGGGGATTATAACCATCTCGGACCCATCATTCAGGGTGACATCTAGCTTGTCTATAACCATAAGAATTTGGCTATAGCTGCATGCTTCCACCTCTGCGAAAGCCAGAAACTGCTCCAGACCGGAAATCTGGAGAAGATCAAAGGGACTGGCTACCGTTATATTCAGGTATATCCACTCCTCCTGTTCACCCTCCCCTTCCTGTTCCGTCTCTGCCCTGCAAACCTTTATTTCGGAGACTGTAGCTATTATGCTGGATATCTCAAATTCGGTTGGGGTATCGGATACCTCTTTTTCGGTTGGGGTACTGGTTACCAGCACCTCAATGGTACCGGTTTTAGCTTCTGTTGATACGCAACCAGCACCAGCCATTCCCAAACCAACTAACAGTATGAGGACTATGAGACCGCTCGCGATTACTCTCATCTTGCTTCCTCCTTCCGCCCTTTAAGTATAATATACCTCCAAGAAGATAAAAAGGGGAAGGGCGGTTTATTTCTTCCAGCCAAATTATTTTAAAGAAGTTGTTGGCTATCTGGCGGGTTAGTAGAACTGAATTTATGGTATAATCCACCCAGCTATCTTTGAGGAGGGCTTTGAAAATGTGGGAGTGGTTTACTGCAAACAGCATATGGTTCCTTAGTGCCGCTGCTATTGGGTTAACCCTTCTTATCTTTATCAGGAACCGGATTAAGGACAGGTTCGAAAAGTTAGCGCTGGAAAAAAGAAATGAGAGAAGGCATAGAATCCTAACCCGTGCCTTTTTGGCTATCGGGGGAATCCTATTGGTGACTATAATAGTGTCGGTGGTAGCAATCATCACTTCTCATGAAGGCGCACTTGCCATTATAACACCACAGACAATACAAGAGTGGCTCCTCGAGCACGGCATTATAATTCTAGCCTATATAATAATCTCATATTTTATTTACCGACTGTTAAAATTAGTAATACCCCGAATGGTCGACAGAATGGTCAAGGTGAGGGGTAAGGGACGCCACTCCAAGTTATGGTTTGAGAACCGGTCAAAAACATTAAGTGGGATGCTTACCGGTACCATTGGAATAATCATCGCTGTGGTTGCCCTGTTCATGATACTGTCTGAACTTGGGATTAATATTGCCCCGCTCCTAGCTGGCGCTGGTGTTGCTGGTATCGCAATAGGCTTCGGCGCCCAGAGCCTAATCAAGGATTTCGTAAGCGGACTATTCATCCTGCTGGAAGACCAGTACAATAAAGGTGATGTGGTCAAGATTGCCGGCATCGCCGGTCTGGTTGAGGAGGTCAACCTCAGGAGAACCGTTCTCCGTGACCTAGAAGGTATTGTCCATAGCATACCCAATGGGCAGATTACTACCGCCTCAAACTACACCCGGGATTGGGCTCGGGTTAAACTTGATATTCCGGTAGGCTATGGCGAAGACATGGACCATGTCTTTGAGGTAATCAACCGGGTGGGCAAGGAACTGGCTGAAGACAAATACTTCAAAGACCTTATCAAAACCCCGCCCCAAGTACTCAGGGTGCAGAACTTCGGTGATTCTGGCATTGACATAAGAGTGCTGGGCGATGTCAGGCCAATGAAGCAGTGGGAAGTAACCGGTGAGCTGAGGAAGAGGCTCAAGAAAGCCTTTGACGATGAAGGGATTGAGATTCCCTGGCCACATGTCAAACTATACTTTGGCGAAAGCCAACAGGGTAATACTATTACCTGTAAAGCCTGCTCACAACCCAACCTGGCCGGCAGCAAGTTCTGCGCCAACTGCGGGGGCAAGCTCTAAGATAGCAAGGTTATGGTTAAGGTATTGGGAATCGGCGGCAGCCCGCGCAAGGGCGGCAATTCCGACATTTTGCTTAAACACGTACTGATAGGGGCAAGGAATGCCGGTGCTACAACCGAAGAAGTCCAGCTACGAGATTATCAGTTCCAGCCGTGTATCGGTTGCGAAAAATGCCGCAAGGCCAAGCAATGCATAGGGCTTCAGGACGGCATGCAGCTCATTTATCCCAAAATCATAGAGGCATGCGGCCTGGTTCTTATTTCCCCGACACACCACTATAACGTTACTGCATTAATGAAAGCTTTTATAGACCGCCTCTACTGCTTCTATGATTTCTCCGATGACCGTCCCGGGCGCTGGTCCAGCCGATTGGCTGGTCAAAACCGCAAGGCCATTATCGTCTCTATTGGCGAGCAAGCCAGCCGGGAGGAGGGAACTGGATTTACACTGGGAGCCATGCGTCTTCCTATTGAAGCTCTGGGCTACAAGGTGATTGGTGAACTGCCGGTTTTAGGTATCTTCAATAAGGGAATGGTCCAAAAACACAAACAGGTTCTTGAAAGCGCCGAGAACCTGGGCAGCCAGTTGGCACGCCAGCTTAAAAGCACCTGAGTATAGCATCATGCCGGCATAACTTGTATTGTTTTAGATAACTAGCTATAATCCTAGCCAAAAAAGGGAGTTAAAATGCCGCCATATGCCTTTTTCCATAACCAATTTGTTCCTCTGGCCGAAGCTAAGATAAATGTCATGACACACGCTCTGCATTACGGCACAGCAATCTTTGAGGGCATCAGGGGTAACTGGAACAGTGAGCAAGAACAGATCTATATCTTCCGCCTTAAAGAGCACTATCAACGGCTTGAAAACGGCTGCCGTCTTTTGAGGATTAACCTGCCCCACCCGGTGGAGAAGCTATGCCAGATAACAGTGGAACTGGTTAGAAAATGCGGTTTCAAGGAGGATATATACATCCGACCCCTGGCCTACAAAAGCTCAGAGGCTCTGGGTGTCCGCCTCCATGACCTGGACGATGACTTTCTGGTCTTTGCCATCCCCTGGGGGCGGTATCTGGATATGGATGCCTGCCGATGTTGTATTTCCTCATGGCGGCGTCCAGCTGATAATGTAATTCCACCCCAGGCCAAGATTACCGGCCTCTATGTTAATAATGCCTTCACTAAGACAGAAGCTATGGATAATGGGTTTGATGAGGGGATTATGCTCTCCCCGGATGGCTATGTCTCTGAGGGTAGTGGCGAGAACATCTTTCTAGTGACAAACAGAAAGCTGGTTACTCCCCCTACTTACAATAGTATATTGGTGGGTATCACCCGGGATACGGTAATAGAGCTGGCTAAAAACGAACTGGGCATAGAAACAATGGAAAGGCCTGTTGACCCTGCCGAACTCTATACCGCCGATGAGTGCTTCCTGACCGGCACTGCTGCCCATATAACTCCGATTGCGGAAATAGACCACCGTAAGATAGGTGATGGGCGGGTTGGCGGGATAACGGGTACGCTGCAAAAACTCTACTTTACAGTGATAAAAGGTAATAACCCCAAATACCTTGATTGGTGCACTCCTGTCTATAAGAAGTGAGTATTTGTATTTTGGAGGAATAAATGAACGAGGCTTGGGCCATCATTATTGGTTATCTTTTAGGCTCTATTCCATCAGCCTATATCGCCACCCGCTTGGCAGCCGGCAGGGATATTCGCCAGCTGGGCGGTGGCAATGTCGGCGGCCTAAATGTCTACCGGGAGGTGGGACCTTGGCCGGCTATAACTGCCGGCATTGTTGATGTCGGCAAGGGGGCGGGGGCGGTGGCTATCGCTTACTGGCTACTACAGGTAGATACACCCTATGTACTGCTGGCAACACTGGCGGCGGTGATAGGTCATAACTGGATGGTCTGGTTAAAATTTAGCGGCGGCAAGGGGATGGGGGCTACCATAGGTGCCCTGCTTGTCCTGTTCCCTCTTTACGGGTATCCACTTCAGCTTGGCATCTTTGCTGCCACAGTTATTGTACCACTTGTAATCACCAGAAATATCGCCCTGTCTATGTTCATTGGTCTTGTGTCGCTACCCGTTATCGTCTGGTTTAGTACTGACTCGGGATATGCCACCATTATCTCTATCATGCTATTGTTACTGATAGTGGTAAAGTTTTTACCCACGGCAATTGCCGCCGTGAAAAAATCCAAGGGTGCCAAAGACTTTTTCTTTGATAATATTCGGGGCAAGAAAAAGGAGGAAGGTTAGCTAGCCTCATGGGGACTACTGGTACACCCTATAGCAGTATCTTGGTTAGACTGTCCCCCGGAACACCAATAGTCTAAAATATTGACGGTGAAAAGCAAACCAGGTTAGCCCAACTGCCTGATGACGGCAATCACCCTGCCCTGAATCTCAAAATTATCTGGCTTGACATAGATAGGTTTCATCTGGCTGTTTGCCGGCTGGAGCCGGATGCGGCCATGTTCAGCATAGAACCTTTTCAGGGTCGCCTCTTTTTCCACCTTAAGCCATATGGCTGCCATCTCCCCGTTTTCCACCGCATTTACGTACTGCATCAGCACTATATCACCATCATTAATAAGAGCGTCCATCATTGATGAACCCCTCACCTTCAAAGCATAAATGCCTTCCCTGCCCCGGGTCAGTCCTGCGGTAATCTCTAGCGTGTCTGAGGAAGCAGTAATATCCCAGCTGTCGCTGTCGGGCACCGGTATCGGCTGGCCGGCCGCTATGTGACCAATTATGGGCACCAGAAGTTTACCCTCGGAAGCAGAAGGACGGGTCGGTAACTCGATGCCCCGCGATACCTCGCGGTGGCGGCGAATATATCCCTTCTTCTCTAAAATAACAAGGTTATAATCAGCAACCGATGTTGAGCTTAAGCCACAGCCGGCAACTATATCCCTGATGCTCGGCGGATAGCCATTATCCAGCCAAAAACGGCGTATAAAGTCAATAATACGCTGCTGTTTAGATGACAGTGTCTTCAGCTTTGCCTCCACAGCACCACCATAGCGAACATTTGTTCTAATAATATTACTATAAGGATTGGTTTTTGTCAATACCAATGGGGTGAGGGCCGTTAAATTAAGCCCTGTCCTTAGGAAAATGGGGGACGGCTATTGCACTGATGGCATACCGTTATAAAATAGAGCAAATCACTCAGCCGAAGGCTCAGCCTTGGCCTTATTCAGCTTCTTCATGAGTCGTGATTTACGCCGGGCGGCATTATTGGGATGGAGAACCCCCTTCTCGGCGGCTCTATCTAGAGAACTGATGGCGGCTATTACCTCGGCCTCAGCCGGCTTAATCTGGCCTGAGAAGATGAACTCTTCTGCTTTGTTTATCATGGTCTTAGCCTGGCTGCGCACCGGCTTATTTCTTAGCCGCCTTCTCTGGGCTACCCGCACTTGTTTTCGAGCTGATTTAGTATTTGGCAAGTATCTACCTCCTTAATAGACATTATACAACAAACTCACCCTTTTTATCCCTCAAGCGGACTGGGTTGAGGGGCTGGTTTTTACCGTAGCCTCGTCGCCCACCCGAGCAACACTGAGCACCCCTCGAATGCCCTCAATCCTTGTCAGCAGCCGGCTTAACTGTGCCAAGCCTCTGGTCTCCAGAGTCAGATACAGGGTTGTGGTATGGTCATCGTGCTCGGTAACATTCATGTTAGCAATGTTGACCTTCTCCTCGGCGACAATGGTGGAGATATCACGTACCAGCCCTACCCTATCCCAGGCTTCAATCTGGACACTGACCGGGTAGAGGGAATCAGCCTGTCCCCAGTCCACCTTGATCAGTCTCTCCTTCTCATCCTCGTGAACAATATTATAACAGTCCTGACGGTGGACGGTCACCCCCCGGCTTCGGGTAACATAGCCCACAATCTTGTCACCAGGAACCGGGTGACAGCACCTGCCTAAATTGGTCAGTACATCGCCAACTCCGAGCACCTGAATGGATGTTGGTGGCTTGGTCGGGGTCACACCGGTAACCGGCCTCGGCTGCTCTTGCTGGACAGCCAGCCTCAAGGCAATATGATGGACACTAATACCGCCATAGCCGATAGCCGCCAGAAAGTCATCAACACCATCATACTTAAAGAGCTTGGCCAGTGCCTCCCGGTCGCTAAACTTCAGTCCCAGTTGTTTCAGCTCCTTGTCCAGCAGCTCCCGGCCGCGCTCAATGTTCTCTGCCCGCTCCTGTTTCTTGAACCACTGCCGTATCTTTTCCCGGGCATGGGAAGTCTTAACGTAACCCAGATGGGCACTCAACCAGTCTCGGCTGGGGCCCTTACCCCGCCTGGTGGTCATAATTTCAACGACCTCACCGTTACTGAGTTGATAATCAAGGGGTACCAGTCTGCCGTTCACCTTAGCACCAACGCAGTGATGGCCCAGCTCGGTATGAATGCGGTAGGCAAAATCAAGGGGGGTCGAGCCCTTGGGCAGGTCCTTTATCTCGCCCTTGGGCGTGAAGACAAAGACTTGGTCAATGAATATATCTGTCTTAACCGATTCCAAAAACTCCTCAGCACCGCTAAGCTCACGGTGCCAGTCAATTAACTGGCGTAGCCAACCGATGCTCTCTTCAAAGTGTATGCTCTCCTTGTCGCCCTCTTTGTAGCGCCAATGAGCGGCAACACCATACTCGTTAATGTGATGCATCTGGCGGGTACGAATCTGAACCTCAAGAGGGGTTACCCCGAGACACATTACGGCAGTATGTAAAGATTGATAGCCATTTGGCTTGGGATTGGCAATGAAGTCATCAAAGGTGCCGGGCAGTGGATGCCACAAGCTGTGGACAATACCGACCGCATTATAACAATCAGGCATAGTATCAACCAGTACCCGTAGGGCGAGAAGATCATATATGTCATCAAAGTGCTTCCCCTGAGCCACATACCTCTCCATTTTCTGATAGATGCTGTATAGATGCTTCGGCCTACCCGATAGCTCGGCTTTCAGGCCCACCAGGTCAAATTCCTTCTTTAAGATATCAATTACCTGAGCTATGAAGCTCTCCCGCTCGGTGCGCCGGGCGGCAACCAGATTAACCAGGTGGTTGTACTTGCGCTGTTCAAGATAACGAAAGGACAGGTCTTCCAGCTGCCACTTTAGCTCCCATATACCCAGCCGATGGGCTAGCGGTGCATATATCTCCAGCGTCTCCCGGGCGATACCACGCCGCCTTTCCGTAGGCAGCGCTTCCAGGGTATGCATATTGTGCAGCCTGTCAGCCAGCTTGATAAAGACCACGCGCAGGTCTTCAGCCATAGCTACCAGCATCTTCCTCAGGTTCTCCGCCTGGTGCTGCCTGTTGGCCACACCACTTCGCCGTGCCACCTCTCCGGGAACCTTTAAGGAAATCTGGCCCAGCTTAGTAGTACCATCAACTAGCTTGGCTATCTCAGAGCCGAATGTGACTTCAATTTGGGAAATAGGGACGCCACAGTCCTCAGGAACATCGTGAAGAAGAGCCGCCGTCAGGGCATCGGCGTCAAGCTGAAGCTCAGCCAGGGTCAGGGCTACCTGAAGCGGATGTTCAAGGTAAGGCTCGCCCGACTTACGTAGCTGACCCTGATGCGCCTTTAAGGCAAAGTTATAGGCAGCCTCAATTACAGCCAATTTCTCCGCAGTAAGATACTGGCCAGCCTTGTCTCTAAGTTGATTAAAACCAGTGACGCTGATAGTAGCCAAGGTTTTGCTACTCCTTATGCAGTTAGAGTTACACTTTAAGTATAATGCAACACGGCTAACTTGTGCAAAATGTAAAATGTTTATCAAGCTCACCCCCTTAATCCCCCTCTCCTTTAAAGGAGAGGGGGAAGAGATTTTAGAGAGGGGCTTCGCCCCTCTCTTACCTATCTCCCTTTACAAATCAAGCCTAAATAGGGTATTCTAGCTTAAAAACAGGAGATAATGTGTACCAAGCACCGCGCGGAACCAGAGACATCCTGCCCCAGGAACAAACCTACTGGCGCTATATAGAAGAAAAGGCGGCTAATATCTCGCAGCTCTACGGATATAGCCGCATTGATACCCCAACTTTTGAGGACACCAGGCTCTTTAGCCGCAGTGTCGGCGAAGGAACCGACATTGTGCAGAAGGAAATGTATACCTTTACCGACGGTGGTGGCAATCAGATAACCCTAAGGCCGGAGGGAACAGCATCAGTATGCCGCGCTTATCTAGAACACGGCATGCACAACCAGCCACAGCCGGTAAAGCTCTATTACCTGGCACCTATCTACCGATATGAGAGGCCTCAGGCGGGTAGGTACCGGCAGCACCATCAGTTTGGCTATGAGGCTATCGGCGATGATGACCCGGCCCTTGATGCCGAGGTTATTGATATGGCCTGGCGGCTCCTTGAGCTCCTGGGCCTTAAGCATCTCTCACTCCTGCTTAACAGCATCGGTTGCCGCAAGTGCCGCCCGGCTTACCTGGCTATCCTGAGGCAATATTATGCCCAACATAGCAGTGACCTGTGCCCAGAGTGCAAGGTCAGGCTGGAACGAAATACATTGCGACTATTGGATTGTAAGAAACCCCTGTGTCAGCAGTTAGCCGCCTCCTCTCCCAGGAGTATTGACTGCCTCTGCCCCGAGTGCCAGGAACACTTTAGCCAGCTTAAGAGATACCTAGAGCAGCTTCAGCTTCCCTTCGTGGTGAACCATTGTCTGGTTAGGGGCCTGGACTACTACACCAGGACGGTTTTTGAAATTCAGCCGGAGACGGGGGGTGCCCAGAGCACCCTTGGCGGCGGCGGTCGCTATGATGACCTGATTGAGGAACTGGGCGGTAAGCCGACACCGGCAATCGGCTTTGCTTGCGGTATAGAGCGGATTATACTCAATCTGAAGAAACAGAAAGTCGCCATCCCTCCCCTGCCCAGGCCACAGGTCTTTATCGCCCAGGTTGGTGATAAAGCCAGGGATGAAGCAGTAAAGCTGGCAGCCAGGCTGAGACAGGCCGGTATCGGGGTATTACAAGCCTCAGTCTCAAAGAGCCTGAAAGCCCAGCTAAGACAGGCGAATAATCTTGGTGCTCATTATGCGGTTATAATCGGTGAGCAGGAGATGAAAACGGGCACAGTGATACTGCGGGATATGACCACCGCTAAGCAGGAGACCCTGCTTTTGGCTGAGATAGAAGAGAAATTGCGTAGTCAGCTAGCATAGCTTTACCTCACGCCTGATTTATGTTATAATAATATAAATGGACCTTCTAAAACAGCCAGGTGCGGCGATTATTTTGACCGCCTCTTTTAACATGCATAGCACTTACCCTAATTTTACTATTTTCTCTCACTTTTTTATTTCTGAGCCAGTTATTTAGGTGACTAATACATGACGCAAGACATGCCAGCATCAGCCAAGCCAAAAACCAACAATGAATATTCGGCCGCCGATATTCAGGTCCTGGGTGACCGTGAAGCGGTCCGCCGCCGCCCGGGAATGTACATTGGCTCAATCGACCAGCGTGGATTACACCACCTGGTCTATGAAATCGCCTACAATAGCATTGATGAAGCCATGGCTGGCTGCTGCACCAAAATATTGGTCACCCTCCAAGAAGACGGTACTGTTACCGTTGAAGACAATGGCCGGGGCATCCCGGTAGACATTCACCCGACGACCAATACCTCGGCTCTGGAAACAGTATTGACCGTGCTTCATGCCGGGGCCAAGTTCGGCGGCAAGACCTACCAGGTATCAGGTGGCTTGCACGGGGTAGGTGCCTCGGTAGTTAACGCCCTTTCCTCATGGCTTGAGGTTATTATCCGGCGTGATGGCAAAAGGTACCGGCAAGAATACAAGAAGGGTATTCCCCAGGGCGAAGTAACCGAGATTGGCCAAGCCACTGACACTGGCACTACTATAACCTTCCTTGCCGATGAGGAGATATTTGGCAAAATAAACTACGACTTCAATACCTTGAGTGAGCGCCTGCGAGAGATGGCCTACCTGAACAGAGCGCTGGAAATATGCCTGCTAGATAAGCAAGGGGACACCGAGAAGACCTTCTACTTTGAGGGCGGGATTACCGGCTTTGTTCGTCACCTCAACCGAAACCGGGCGGTCCGACACCGCCAACCGATCTATATCTCTAAGCAGGTAAACCACACCATTATTGAGGCCGCCCTCCAATATAATGACGGCTTTACCGATAATACACTCTGTTTCGCTAACTGTGTCAATACCGTTGACGGAGGAACCCATCTGACCGGCTTTCGCTCTGCTCTGACCCGGGTACTTAACGACCATGCTCACAAAAACAAGCTGCTCAAGGAGGGTGAGTCCAACCTAGTCGGCGATGATGTTAGGGAAGGGCTCACCGCCGTTATCAGCGTCAAGCTGTCCGAACCGCAGTTTGAGGGGCAGACCAAGTCCAAGCTGGGTAACATTGAACTCAAGAGCCTGGTGGAGAGTGTCATCGTAGAGGACCTATCTCTATATCTTGAGGAGCACCCGGATGAAGCCAAGAGAATCATAGAAAAGTGCATCACTTCAGCCAAAGCCAGAGAGGCCGCCCGAAAAGCCCGTGAGTTGATTATTAGAAAGAGCAGTCTGGATATGGGTACGCTACCCGGTAAGCTGGCTGACTGCTCGGAGAAGGAGCCGTCCCACTGTGAGCTATATCTGGTTGAGGGGCCCTCAGCTGGCGGCTCAGCCAAGGAGGGGCGAAACCGCCGCTTCCAGGCTATCTTACCCCTGAGAGGCAAGATACTCAATGTAGAAAAGGCGGCACCCGATAAGATGCTTGCCCACGAAGAAATCCGCTTCATTATTACCGCTCTGGGAGCCGGTATAGACGGCGAATTTGACCTGTCAAAGCTGCGCTATCACCGGGTTATTCTTATGACCGATGCCGATGTTGATGGTGCTCACATCCGCACCCTGCTGCTTACCTTCTTCTTCCGGCATATGCCCGGGCTGATTAACAATGGTCACTTATTTATCGCCCAGCCACCCCTATATAGCATCAAGACCGGTAAGCTTGTGCGCTGGGTATATTCGGAACAGGAAAAGGAAGAGTTACTAAGCCGGTTGAAGGAGACTGCTAAAAAATCAGTGGTTCAGCGCTATAAGGGCCTGGGAGAGATGAGTGCCGAGCAACTGTGGGAAACTACCATGAATCCAGCCAGCCGCACCCTGCTGTCGGTAAGTGTTGAAGACGCCGCCAAGGCCGACAGCATCTTCAGCATGTTAATGGGCGGAGAAGTGCCCCCCCGCAAAGCCTTTATCTCTGCCCACGCCAAAAGCGTCAAGAACCTGGATATTTAACGCATAACTTCCTACGCACGAAACTAACTTACTTTGAATGCCACTACACATGAGCTACAATTTCTCGTAGTTCTTGCAGGGCGATAATGACACCAGGTTGCCGGTGAATCATCCGATGGCAATTAGCACACAGTGGCGCGACCCGTTGCAGTGCTACCATCAAATCAACAGGCTCGCCCTCACGAATAGCCTCAGTGTGGTGTACTTCAATAAAATCTCTTCCTAGTTCTCCGTATACAGCTTCAAAATCGAAACCGCAGACGGTACAGAACAATCGCCCATCGTGCTGTTGTCTAAACACATCAATCGCGGCATCACGAAGCCTTCGAGACCGGGTGCGGTGCTTCAAGGAGCGGAGTGCAACCGCTCCTTCCTCAATGATCACACCAGCATAGTTTTGCGTTCTTTGTGGTTCGCCAGGTGCCTCAATCCCCTGCTCCTGAAGGACCTGACTCGCCAATTGCAAATCCTCGGGAGAGTCCGGTTCGTTTTCCAATAGATAGTCGAGTCCCTTTTGAGTAATCGTCCAAGCTTGCCTTGACCCACCACAGGTAGCTAGTCCTTGACCATCTAGGACGTGATGGGACCCTAAAAGATTTCTAACAGTTTGGCTAAAGATAGTGTCTGTGCGTCCAGGATAGGATTCTAAATCATGACCACTCGGCTGCAACTCTTGGGTTAGTAGCTGTATCAATTGAGTGGTGGTCAAGCCTGAGGGGTGATCACGTAATAGCCTCAGGGTAGGTAGAACTAGGTCGCTCTGAGAGTAGGACGTCATGCAACTTCTCCTCAGCCTTTCGGCCTAAGTCTTAGGAGAATCTTACTACTCTTTTCGCAGGATTACAATAAACTGATGGGAAATATTGGGGACATAAGCATACGGATACCCATAAGGTCTTAGTCTTGTACCAGCTTCATACCAGATTATCTCGCCTTTGGACACAAAACCCTGCCTTTTCGCTCTTCTAGCTATGTCCACATGCGTAAAGATATACTCACCATCTTGGTAGGCGTTCCGAATTATGATAGCCATGTATTTCTTAGATTGCAATACGCGAAAACATTGCTCTAGCACACGCTCCATAGCATCAAGATAGTCTTCATAAGATGGAACATTTGCTAAATCTCGCGGGTCCTCAGAGTGCATATCATAATCAGTCTTGCGATTAGCAAACTCCTCATATTGCCCATTGCACATTGTCTTTGTTAAGTGCACATTATATGGCGGGTCAGTAGCGATAAACTGGAAGTACCCATCATCAAAAGTCTTTAACACTTCGAGACAATCACCTTGAATTAACTCATATTTACGCAGGTTCTCTCCCTGGGAGTTACAAGTCTCGAGTACTTCACTATAGATATCTACCCACTTTGGATTGATTTCTATCCCTATACATTCACGCGGAGGTGTTGCAACAGCAGCACCTATGAGAGTGCCTCCAACGCCAGCAAAGGGGTCTAGAACTTTGCCATCGCTTTTTGTGAAGAATTCAATTAAGTACTTCATCAACTCTGGAGGCTTGTTAGCGCCATGCAGCTTACGGATATCGTGGGCATACTTTCTGGAATAAGATGTAGTAAGTAGCGTCTATTTGAAGTAGAGCCACTCCTCTCCTGCTAGTTCATTGAGAGCATTCTTGGGATGGACAACACCCCTTGCTGTAGGCTTATAGTCATTAACCCCATTCTTCTTGAAATAGCTGATAAACAATTCATTTAGAATAGGGCACTTTTCAGCTTTGTCGCAATCAAAGCAATCCTTTACTCTAGCTTCGCAGAATTCTTTGGCTTCCTCCACAGCTTGGTTCAAAAGACTGAGTTGTTGCTCAGAACTGCCCATTGAGACTCACTTTACACCTTTCTGTTTATATTTCTCTACTTCTTTAGGCACTGCCTTCATAAGTATCATACCAGCAATATCAGCAAAGCTACGGTTCCAATAGGGACTGTTTTCCATCGCTTTCAGTCTCAATATTTGTTCCTTCAAATCAGGACTAATAGCGGATGGGTCATATGAGAAGGCGGCTCTCTCTCGTACAGCCGTAGTATCTGAGCGTTTTGACTTTTTCGGCATTGTTACACTCTGCTTCATCATGTATTAATGTACTCTACTTTGCTGCATTATACATCACTTCAATATGCTTGTCAAGGAGAGGGGGCTGAGGTTCCTAAACAATTTTAGGCAAATACAATCGGTTCTTTTGGATATACTTCTCAACCTGCTCTGGGACGAGGTGGCTAATGGGAAGACTCAGGGCAATCCGCTCCCTGATTACCGAGGCGCTGATGTCTATCTCCGGCTTATCCAGCAGTATGACCCGTTGTGATAAGCCAGGAATAACTTCTTCCAAGGAGCCAAGGTCGGGGACTGGGCAACCAACTCTGGGCACAGCCACCAGACGACACATTGAAATCAGAAGTTCTGGCTGGTGCCACCGCGGCAGGTTCTCAAGATTCTCCCAGCCAAGAATAAAAAAGAGCTCATCACCAGTGCCAAGTTTCTCTCTCAGTTTCTTTATGGTATCAACGGTATAAGTCGGGCCAGACCGCTCTATCTCCATAGTGGATAATTTGAAATAGGGCTTACCAGCGATAGCCAATCGCACCATCTGGACGCGGTGCTTAGCCGCCGAAATACTGGTGTTTGCCTTTAGCCATGGCTGGCCCGCAGGCACGAAGAGAACCTCAGCTAGACCCAGCCGAGCTGTCACCTCATCAGCCACAACAAGGTGCCCGATATGGATAGGGTCAAAAGTCCCTCCCAGAACACCGATGTTCATACCATTATCTCTCCCATTCTAGACTACCACAGCGTACTTTGTCTCCCGGCTTGACTCCAGCCTTCTCCAGAGCCTTACTGACCGCCGGCTTGCTAATCTGCCTTGTAAGCTGACGACGTGCCTCAATATCGGTTAAATCTGTCCCGGCCACGAGGCGTTCCAGTTCTGGGGCCAGCACAATAAAGGTGTCTCCTTCCCGATGCACGCTGACGCCAACCCTTCTCGGCCTGGGGCGGAAGACCTTAGCCGGTGCTCTCTTGCTAGCCGCCTCCTGAGCAATAACCCGGTCCAGCATTTCTAAGACCTTGGCCATGAGCTCGGAAACTCCCTCGCCGGTGATTGCAGAAACAAAATGGGCCATGATGCCAACACTGCCAAAGGTATCGCTAAGCTCAGCCAGCCGAGCACGTACTTGGGGTAAATCAATCTTATTAACCACCACAAGCTGTAGTTTTTGAGCCAGGGCTGAGTCAAAGAGGCTAAGCTCGTTATTTACCCGAATCATATCGTCTGCTGGAGATGCAGAGCTACCGTCAACCATATGGATAAGAATTTTAGTCCGTAAAACGTGGCGCAGAAAATCATGACCAAGACCCCGCCCCAAGTGGGCACCAGCAATCAACCCCGGAACTTCAGCCAGCACGAAGCTGCGATGGTCAAACTCAACTACACCCAGAACAGGCTCCAGAGTGGTAAAGGGGTAGCTGGCTATTTTAGGTCTGGCCGCTGATGCCGCTGCCAGCAGAGAAGACTTACCCACATTAGGATAGCCAATAATGCCAACGTCGGCGATAAGCTTGAGTTCTAAGATTATTTCTTTTTCCTCCCCAGCCTCGCCTTTTTGAGCAATCTTCGGTGCCTGATTAGTTGACGAAGCAAAATGAGTATTGCCCAAGCCACCCCTGCCCCCTCTGGCCACTACCACCTGCTGGCTGGGTTGTGCCAGGTCATTGGTACTGGTTTCACCGCTGAGCTGTGTCTTTTTTAACACTACCGTGCCCACCGGTACAAGCAATACCAGGTCTGCACCATCCTTACCATGCTTCTTCCGGCTGCGGCCAGACCCACCATCTGCCGCCCGATAAACCATCTTCTGTCGAAAAATGTTAAGGCTGGTAACCCTGCTATCAGCTTTGACTATCACATTGCCGCCACAGCCACCATCACCACCATTGGGACCACCTAGGGGCACGAACTTCTCACGTCGGAAACTTACCATACCATCCCCGCCGCTACCAGCTCTTACTGTTATCTCAACCCTGTCAAACATAACTTATACTTCAGCGCGGCCTATTCTTTTAAACTATGCAATAGGTCCCATGGTTAATAATTTTAAAGTCCCTATTTACATATTATAGGGTTAATTATAATCATAATAACATAGTAACTAGTGCACTATGGCGGCTATGTAGTTAATCTATTGGATCTGGATAAAACAATATCCAAAAGCAATATTGAAGCTGATTCAAGTTATCAATAATTTAAGGACATTATAGAAAATCGCCGGCGGTTTATGCAAAATTCTGACAACACTCTTTAGGTGATTAAAGCTCAGCTTTATGGTATAGCTGGCATCGTAGTCTGGCTAGGTTGTTATCAGGGTGGTGCCATTGAGCGTTTAGCGGGCCTTGCCCTTTTTACTAGGGTTTATTTTCTTCTTTATGTTCTCAATCTTACGCCTTAACAGAGGGCTAGCTTGAATATCTAAGGCTATTTTTTCACAAGCATGGCTCACTGTTGATGGGTTTCTGCCTCCCAATACGGCACCAATCTCGGCTAGAGAGCAGTTGTTCTGCTGCTTGAGGAGGTACATTGCTACCTGTCGGGCTTGGGCGACCTCTTTATCCCTCTGGCGACCAATTAGGTCTTCAGTGGTAAGACAGAAGCTGCTGGCTACAACATCAATGAGTAGAGGCGGTGTGATATTAGTACCACTTAGTACCTTGCTGGCTATGTCCCTGAGCGCTTTGGCTGCCAGCTCAACAGTGACTTTAGCCCTGAGTAGCCGGGCATAGGCCATAACCCGGTTGAGGCCGCCCTCCAGTTCTCTTATGTTTTTCTTGATCTGCTGGGCGATAAATTCCAGAACATCGGGTGGAATCTCGGCTCCGGACTGCTCTGCCTTGGCTTTTAAAATAGCCAGGCGGGTCTCAAGGTCAGGTGGCTGAATGTCAACAATTAGCCCCCATTCAAAACGGGAGCGCAATCGGTCTTCTAGTAGGGGCATTGACTTTGGTGGGCGGTCACTGGTAATGACAATCTGGCGGTTGGAGTTATGCAGCTCATTAAAGGTATGGAAAAAGCTCTCCTCCGTCTGCTCCTTGCCACTGATGAAGTGAATATCATCAATCATCAGTAAGTCCACACTTCTATATTTGTTGCGGAAATCGTCTGTTTTATGCTCACGAATGGCACTGATGAAGTCATTGGTAAACTGCTCACCGCTGACGTAGAGCACCCGCACCTTGCTTGCCTGAGCCACGTGGCCGATGGCCTGCAGTAGATGCGTCTTGCCCAAGCCAGAGCCGCTGTATATGAACAGGGGATTATAGCTTTGCCCCGGGCTTTGGGCTGCTCCTATGGCAGCGGCATGGGCTAAGCGGTTGCAGCCGCCAACAATGAATGAATCAAAGGTGTATTTGGGGTTAAACATGGCAGTTTCTTCTGTACCGTAGGTTCCCCGGCCAGCATAGCCAGCGGAAAAGTCTGGTTGTGCTGAGCTTACTCGGAAATGGATGGTGATATTGCCACCGGTAAGTCCGATGAGGGTTTTTTCAATTAGGGACCGCTGGTTCTTGTCTAAATACTCAGCAACGAAAGCGTTTGGCACACCGATAATAAACTGGTCACCTTGATAGGCTAAGCCCTTGGCCCCCTTAAACCAGGTATGGTAGTTTGGTTTGTTGACTTGGAGCTGCAACTCCCCCAGGGCCGCTTCCCAGATTTCTTGTGCTGACCTCATCCTGCAGGGTCTCTCCTAACCTTGGCCAACTCAGACGTTTAGTTCACTGAAGTGATGGATATTGCTTAATAAGTCCTATTGTTACTTAAGTTGCCTTCTTTGTGTACTGCTCACCCCAAGCTGCTTGGGGTAGTAGTTGACCCTGTCCGGTGCTGGTGAGGGGCTAATGAATCTTCTAAATGGTATCAGCAGATAACCAGAGATGGCAAGGCGTCTGGCACTGATTGATGGCCGATTTTGCCCCCCTTAATATCTTGCAAGGTCTCTCAGGCTGATTATTTTGCCCAATATTGAGCTGACAGGTAGAAAATAAATATTACTTAGGAATATTTTCCCCAAATGGCAAAAACGAAGGCTGACTAATTTCGGCTGTGGAAATTTCGCTTGCTGGAAAAATCCTTTGGTGTTAGAATTTCCTCCTGAGAGGCTTAAAGTGCGAGTTATTTTCATGGGTACCCCGGAGTTTGCCATCCTGCCTCTTGAGCATCTAGTGCTTAATGACTATCAGGTGGTGGCTGTCTATACCCAGCCTGATAGGTTGGCCGGTAGGGGGCGCCGGCCGGTTTCTCCTCCGGTAAAGAAAGCGGCGGCGGCTTTTAACTTACCGGTGGTGCAGCCAGTTAGCCTGAAGAAGGCGGAGGCAGTAGCCGAGCTAGCCGGCTTTCAACCAGGCGTTATAGTGGTGGCTGCCTTTGGCCAGATTCTGCCGCAGCCAGTCTTAGAACTGCCTAAATACGGCTGCATTAATATGCACCCCTCACTTCTGCCCAGACACCGGGGGGCTTCGCCGGTGGTGGCCGCTATTCTGGCTGGCGATGGGTTTACCGGCGTCAGCATTATGCTGATGGGTAAGGGGTTGGATACCGGACCGGTACTAGCCAGGGCTCAGATTCCTATATCGGATAGGGATAATACGGGCTCACTTACCTCAAAGCTGTCCCTGATAGCGGCTCACCTTCTCCAGGATGTATTACTAGCCTGGACGAGGGGGGAGCTTACCCCCCAGCCCCAGGATGAAGACGGGGCTACCTATTCCGGTACAATCGCCAAAGAGGCCGGCGAGATTGACTGGCGGCTGCCGGCGGTGGACATCTGGCGGCGGGTGCGTGCCTTCTATCCCTGGCCCGGGTGTTACACCAGGTGGCGGGGAAAAATGCTGAAGATTATTGAGGCGATGCCGCTACCTGAGGCAGAAGCGGTTCCAGCAGGACAGGTAGTAGCTCTGCCCCGGGCTGGCTTTGGCGTCAAAACCGGTGACGGGGTCTTTGGTGTTCTAATGGTGCAGATGGAGGGCAAGCGGGCTATGTCTGCTGCTGAATTCTTGAGAGGGCAGAGGCAATTCATAGGGGCGGTACTGCCGGGTTGATACGTTTTGCATAAGTTTAGCACAGGCTTTTGATAACCCGCCGCTGGCTTGTTTTGGCCCTGATTAATCTTGGCTTACTATTTTTGAACAAGATATTACCATGTCAGTGCACTTTGCACAATATGGTGTTTCGGTACTTCAAATTGAATAGCTACAGGGGCCTATCTCATTATTTAGCTTGTTGCGAAATGGTCTGATTTATGAACCCTCAACGAGCAATCCCGTTGCTTCAAAGTCTGCATTATTAGCATTCCATTCTGTCTTTAGGGAGACCTTTAGGTTGTACAAGTCTCTTAGTTGCCAAGACACAACACGCCAA
>JAUWZL010000093.1 GCA_030615305.1 Dehalococcoidia bacterium | reverse complement strand
ACCCACGCCTATTGTCACCGCAGCATCACCCTGAAAACCGGTGAAAATTGCTCCGATGTCAAGGGATACAATATCACCTTCGTTTAGAACCCGTTCCCCGGGAATCCCGTGTACTATCTCATCATTCACTGAGACACAGAGATTAGCTGGAAATCCCTGGTATCCCTTAAATGAAGGTTTAGCTCCCAGCTTTTCTAACTCTCTAGCAGCAATAACATCTAACTCTTTGGTCTTCATCCCTAGTCTCACCTGTAACTTAAGCACCTCCAGTACCGTTGCCGCAATCTTGCCGGCTTGCCGCATAGCGGCAATCTCCTCATCGGATTTAATAATTATGCCCATCTAGCTGCAACTTCCCCATGAAGGGCTACCATTATCCTCCTCGTCACCTCGTCTACACTCCCCTCTCCATCTATCTCTAATAGCCTAGCCGACTGAGTATAGTAATCAATAAGGGGAGCCGTCTGAGCAAAATAGACCTGTAGCCGCTTGTTAACTGTCTGGGCAGTATCATCAGGGCGTTGATATAGTTCACCGCCGCACTTATCGCACTTGCCCCAGACCTTGGGCGGAGAATCTATGCTGTGGTACGGAGCTTGACATCGGCGGCAAATCCAGCGCCCACTGAGCCGCTTCAACAACTCTTCCTCAGAAACCTTGATATATATCACCTTATCTACAACCTTAGACTGCTGGGCTAGAGCCTTATCCAATGCCTCAGCCTGCTGTAGATTCCTAGGGAAGCCATCAAAAATTACCCCGCGTTCACAATCTAGAGCCGACACACGCTCTAAGACAATCTGTATTGAGATGGGGTCAGGAACTAGCATCCCCTTCTCCAGGTAAGGCTTGGCCTGTCTGGCTAACTCGGTCTCTTGCTCCAGTGCCTGCCGAAACAGGTCGCCAGAAGCAATATGCGCCATATTCAGCTCCTGAGCCACCATAGCTGCCTGGGTTCCCTTGCCGGCTCCCGGAGCACCCAGAAAAACAATATAAGAATTCTTTCTCAACCTCACCCCTTAGCTTATTTGATAAAGCCTTCGTAGCGCCGCATGGCTAGCTGCGCTTCCATTTGTTTCATAGTATCCAGAGCAACACCAACCATAATTAATAACCCCATACTGGATAGCTGCATTACCTGGACATTGGTAATCTCACGGGCAGCAAAGGGCATCACCGCTACTAAAGCCAGAAACAAAGCTCCTGCCCAGGTAATACGGCCAATGACCTGGTTAAGGTAGTCAGCGGTATGTTTCCCAGGGCGAATGCCAGGGACAAACCCTCCCTGCCGCTGCAAGGTGCCAGGCAAATCCTGCTGTTGAAAAACTACCATAGTATAGAAGAAGGCGAAAGCGACCACCAGCAAGAAATAGAGACCCCAGTAGAATAAACCCAGAGGCAGTGCTGCTCTTGGGTCAAACAGACTCACAATATAGTTAGCCAGGTTAGGGTCAGCACCGGTTGGATTGGCAAAATAACTGGCTATCATACCAGGGAACATTACCACCGACATAGCAAAGATAAGGGGTATCATCCCAGCGGTGTTTACCCGAAGTGGAATATGAGTTGACCCTGATTGACGATACATACGGCCGCCGCGAAAGACACTGCGGGCATATTGCACCGGGATGCGGCGGTGTGCCTCGGTAAAGATAACTATTACCGCAATGGTGGCTAGGGCTATGATAATATAGGCGGCTAAACCGCCAAATTGTCCCCTAGCCAGGAAACCCTGACCAATCAATTCCGGTAAGCCAGCCACAATGCCGGCAAAGATTATTATGGAAATACCATTGCCAATACCGTATTCAGTAATAAGTTCACCTAGCCAGACCAAGAACATGGTGCCGGCTATCAGGGCAAAAACTATAGCTACCGTCTGTAGAGTTGCCGTGCTACTGATAACAGCCTCACGCTGGAGCAAGACTAATTGCCCGTAACCGGCAAGACCTGCCATAGGTACTGTCAGCCAGTGGGTAATTAGGTTAATCCTATTCCTACCAGCCTCCCCCTCCCGGGAAATGGCTTGTAGCTGCGGGATAACCGGCACCAGTAGCATCATAATAATTGAGGCCGTTATGTAGGGATAAACCCCCAACGCGGCCACACTGAAATTCCTCATGGCACCGCCGCTAAACATGTCAAGCATGCCAAATATTGGCATACGCTCAAATAGCTGCTGCAAGGCATTGGCATCCACCCCGGGAAGGGGTACATGAGCCACAAAGCGAAATACTACTAGAATACCCAGGGTAATGAGAATACGCCGCCTTAAATCAGGTAGATGGAAGGCATCAAGCATTGCTTGGAGGAGTCGTGGTCTAGCTTGCCTTGGTCGCATGCCCCACCTCCTCGGCTTTGCCCCCGGCTGCCTCAATCTTGGCTTTGGCAGCAGCCGAGAATTTGTTGGCTTTTACCAAAAGCGGATGGTCAATATCACCCTCGGCCAGGACCTTGATTGGGTGCCGTAGAGATTTCACCACCCCAACCGCTACCAGCCTTTCCGGTGTTACCTCACTGCCAGACTCAAACATATTGAGTTTATTTATATTAATAACGCTGTACTCTGTCCTAAAAATATTAACGAAGCCACGCTTTCGGGGCAAGCGCTTAATTAAAGGCAACTGCCCACCTTCAAAGCCACGCTTCATCCTATAGCCAGAACGAGACTTCTGCCCTTTACAACCCCGC